>JAGQSL010000142.1:1167-5855 GCA_020439525.1 Acidimicrobiales bacterium
ATGGCGATCATGATGCGCTGGCGCATGCCGCCCGACATCTCGTGGGGGTACATGCGCAGTCGCCGGGCCGGCTCGGGGATCCCGACCGACGTCAGCAGCGCGAGCGCCGTGTCGTGCGACTGCTGCTTGGTCAGGTCGAGGTGCTCGTGGAGCGACTCGGTGATCTGCTGCTCCACGCGCAGCACGGGGTTGAGCGCGGTCATCGGGTCCTGGAAGACCATCGACATCTGGTCGCCCCAGAACTCCCGCATCACCTTCGGCGAGGCGTTCAGGATCTCGTCGCCGTCGTAGCGGACGCTGCCCGTGCGGGTGGCGTTCGAGGGCATCAGCCCCATGATCGAGCGCGACAGCACGGACTTGCCCGACCCCGACTCGCCCACCACGCCGAGCGTGCGGCCGCGTCGCAGGGTCAGCGACACCCCCCGCACGGCGCGCACCGTGCCGCGATCGGACGAGAAGGAGGTGTGGAGGTCGGTGACCTCGAGCAGCGGCGCGTCGCTCACAGGGCGCTCTCCCGGACGTCGAAGCGGTCGCGGATGACGTCGCCGAGGTAGTTCAGCGAGGTCGCCGTGAGGAAGATGGCGGCGACGGGGATCCACACGATGAAGGGGGCCTCCTCGAGGTCGGTCTTCCCGGTGGCGATCATGGTGCCCCACGTGGCCGTGGGCGGCTCCACGCTGGCGCCGAGGATGGCCAGGCCGCCCTCGGCCACGATGGCGATCGCCATGCCGAGCAGGGCGATCGACACCATGGCGGGCAGGACGTTCGGCAGCACCTCGCGGAAGAGGATGCGCGAGTGGGTGGCGCCCTGAGCGCGCGCTGCGGTCACGAACTCGCGCTGGGACCAGCTGAGCGTGGAGGCGCGGGTGATGCGTGCGAGCAGCGGGATCGACACGATGCCGAGGGCGATGATGAGCGTCAGCGTCACCGGCAATCGGAACGACTCGGTGTCGGCGGGGTTGCCCTTCAGCACCGACACCAGCGAGAGGGCGAGCACCAGCTGGGGGATGGCGAGGAGGATGTCGAACAGGCTGACGAGGCTGTTGCCGAGCCAGTTGCGGAAGTAGCCCGCCAGCAGGCCGAGCAGCCCGCCGATCAGCAGGCCCAAGCCGATGGCGCAGACGGCGATGACGAGGGAGGTCCGGGCCCCGTAGATGGTGCGCGAGAGCAGGTCGCGGCCGTTGGCGTCGGCGCCGAGCAGCGGCCCGCCGGGCTGGAAGGGCGCCAGGCGCTTCTGGGCCACCTCGGCGGTCGGATCGTTGAGCGGCAGGATCGGGGCGAGGATCGCCGAGCCGACGATCAAGATCAGCCAGCCGGCGGCGAGCCAGGCGCCGAGGCCCCAGCCCTTCTTCCTGCCGCCGACCTCGGAGTCGAGCGCGGCCGCCGGCGCGATCGCCGCCTCGGCCTCCCCGTCGTCGGTCGCGCCGAGGATCTGCGGGGTGGGGGAGGAGGGCTGGCTCATGACGAACGCTCCCGGATGCGGGGGTCGAGCACGGTGTAGAGGTAGTCGATCAGGAAGTTGATCAGCACGAACCCGATGGCGATGAGCGCCACGGCGCTCTGGAGGGCGACGTACTGGCGGGTCAGCACGGCCTCACCGATCATGAAGCCCATCCCGGGGATGCGCAGCAGGAACTCGACCACGAGCGCCCCGCCGATGAGCGTGCCGACGCTCAGGCCGGCCACCGTCAGCAAGGTGAGGCTGGAAGGCCGCAGGGCGTGGCGCCACAGGACCCGGGAGTTCGAGATGCCCTTGGCCTTGGCCATGAGGATGAAGTCCTCCTGGAGCGTGGCCACCAGGTCGGAGCGCAGGAGCCGCATGTACACGGCGATCTGGCCGAGCGAGAGCGCGAACACCGGGATCGCCACCGACTTGAAGTGGTCGATGGGGCCGTCGCCGAAGGGCACGTAGCCCTCCGTCGGAAGCCAGTTCATCTGCACGCCGAGGTAGTACGTGAGGATGAGCACGGTGGCGAACGCCGGCAACGAGATGCAGCCGAACGCCCCGGCGTTCAAGAGCTTGTCGAGCCGGCTCCCGGACCGGTAGGCGGCCCACACCGCGAGCGGCACGGCCACGAGCAGGGAGAAGACCTGCACGTAGAGCACGATGAGCAGCGAGATCGGCAGGGCCGATCCGATGCGGTCCGAGACCGGGCTGGTGCCGGTGGACGTGTAGTAGTTGCCGAAGTCGCCGCGGACGAAGTCCTTCGCCCACAGCGCCCACTGCACCGGGATCGGGCGATCCAGGTTGTTGTCCTCGCGGAAGGCGGTGCGCTGGGTCTCCTGCGGGTCGTCGAAGGGGATCACCACGACGGCCGGATCGCCGGGGACCAGCGAGATGAGCCAGACGGTGAAGAACGTGACGACCACGAACACGACGCCCAGCTGCAGGAGCCGGCGGGCGAGCAACCTCATCGTGGTGAGCCTCCCATCGATGGGCCGCCGCCTCGGCGGCGGCCCATCTCGGACGTGGACAACGGTCGAGCCCTCGGGGCTACTGCTCGATCCAGAGGCCGATGAGCGAGTGCCCGGTGGCCAGGCCGGTGAAGGGCTGGCGGGCGGGATCGTCGGTGGTGGCGTCGCCGGCCTCGGAGGGGTCGTCGCCGGGGAGCGGCGGGCCCAGGATGTTGTGGACGTCCGCGTCGGTCACGATCGCCCACGGCGTGAACCACGCCCAGACGCTCCAGACCTGCTTGGCGAACTCCTTGTTGATGTCCTGGTAGATCTGCGCCCGCTTGTCGGGATCGGTCTCGCTGCGGCCCTGGTCGAGCAGGTCGTTGATGACCGGATCGTCGTAGCCGCCGAAGTTCACGGGGTTGGTGGAGGCGCCGTACCACCAGACGTAGTTGATGTCGGGGTCGCCACCGGGGTAGTTCCGGAACACCATCGCCTGGTACTCCTTGCCGATGGCGTCGTTGATCAGCGCCGCCTGGTCGCGCTGGACGATGGTGACCTTCACGCCCACCTGCTGGGCTCGCTGCTGGATCAGCTCGGCCAGCCGCAGCGTCGAGGTGTCCGAGGTGGAGTTCAGGGCGAACTCGGCCTTGCCGCCGTCGGCGACGTACTCCTGCACCAGCTTCTTGGCCTCCTCCTGGTCGTACTGGGGGAAGCCCGGGTCCTCGACGTAGCCGATGGAGTCCTTGTAGAACGGGCCGTCGGCCACGGTGGGCAGGCCGTCGTTCTGCAGGTCGTTGATCTCGTTGCGATCGGCGCCCATGGCGAGGGCCTTGCGCATGCGGATGTCGTCGAAGGGCGGCACGGTCGAGTTCAGCTGGATGAACGCGGGCTCGGCGCTGTCCTCCGAGACGAGCATGTTGACCTTGCCGTCGTCGCGCAGGTCCTTCAGCTTGTTGCCGATGTCCTCGGCGTTGCTGGTGTGGATGATGTTGGCGCCGGTGTCGCTCTCGAGCGAGTTGATCCGCACGTCGCCGTCGGGCAGGAAGCGGAACTCGATGCTGTCGACGTAGGGGTACGGCTTCCCGTCGGGCGCCGTCTGCCAGTAGTCGGGGTTGGCCGTGCCGGTGATCTTGTCGTTCTTGCTCCACTTGTCGAACGTGAAGGGGCCGGTGCCGATCAGGTTGCCCTGGCAGTCGTCGGCGTCGTCGAGCTGGGCCTGGGCCATGATCCCCATGCGGCTCGAGCTGTAGAGGAACGCCGGGAAGGCGACCCACGGGACCTTGGTCTTCACCACGACGCTGTCGCCGTCGACGGTGGTGGAGTCGATGTTCTGCAGCACGAACGTGAACAGCAGCGGGCTGCGGCCCTCGTAGGCGCCGCGGTAGGCGTCGAGGTTGTTCTTGACGACCTCGGCGGTGAGGTCGGTGCCGTCGTGGAACTTGATGCCGTCGCGGATCGTGATCGTCCACTCGGTGAAGTCGTCGTTGGGCGTGACCGACTTGGCGAGGTAGGGGACGTAGTCGCCCTCGCTGTTGGGGACGGTCAGCGTGTCGTAGAACGCCCGGACGACCATCATCCCCGAGATGGCCAGCTGGCCCTCGGGGAGGCAGTAGCCGGCCGAGGAGTCGGCCTCGACGCCGTAGACGAGCTTGCCGCCCCGCTGGGGGTCTCCCGCGTCGGCGAGGCCGCTCTCGCCGGCATCGGCGGTGAGCTCCGCATCCTCGAGGTTCTTCGTCGAGTCCTCGTTGGCCTTGGTGCCGCCGCACCCGGCGGCGAGCAGGCTGAACGAGAGCCCCACGGCGACGAGACCGGCCCGACGGGTCGATCGACGGCTAGCACGCATGGTGTCCCCTGGTTGGTCGGCGGCGTGCCTCGCGGTCCTGGATGTGACCACGGACAAGCGAGGTGACCGCGACCATAGCGGCATCGAACCGGACGCGATGCGCGTCGCGCGCGGAGGGTGAGCAGAGACGCCCAGGTCAGCCCTGATCGATCCAGATGCCGAGGAGGGAGTGGCCCGTCACCAACCGCTCCGAGGGCGGGCCGCCCTCGCCGGGAAGGTTCGGGCCGAGGATGCCGTGGACGTTGGCGGCCTCGGCGACCGCCCAGGGGGCGTGCCAGAGCCACACGTTCCACACCTGCTCGGCGAAGGCGCGGTTCACGTTCTCGTAGGCCGCGGCTCGCTGGGCCTCGTCGGGGTTGCTGCGGGCCGCGTCGAGGTTGTCGTCGATGACCGGGTCGTCGAAGCGGCCGAAGTTCACCGGGTTGCCCTTGCCGTACCACCAGATCCG
>JAGQSL010000143.1 GCA_020439525.1 Acidimicrobiales bacterium
ACCTGAAGCGCATCCTCGCGTTCGGGACGGTGAGCCAGCTCGGCTTCCTCATCGTCCTGTTCGGGGCGGGGACGCCCGAGGCCACCGCGGCGGGCGTCGCGGTGCTGCTCGCCCACGCCCTGTTCAAGGCGACGCTGTTCCTCGTCGTCGGCGTCATCGACCACCAGACCCGCACCCGCGACATCCGCGCCCTCGGTGCCTACGGGCCGGGCTGGAACGGCCCGCGCACGTCGGCCGCCCTCGCCGGCGCCTCGATGGCGGGGGTGCCCCTGCTGTTCGGCTTCGTGGCCAAGGAGTCGGCCTACGAGGCGTTCGTGCACCCCGAGATCGCCGGGGGGACCGTGGTGCTCGCCGGCCTGGTGATCGGCTCGATCCTCACCTTCGCCTACACCGGGCGGCTCTTGCTCGGCGCGTTCCGTCCCGGCGCCGCGTTCGAGGGGATCGACGCCATCGAGCCCCTCGACCCCACCGACGTGCCCACCGTGGTCGATCCGCCGGCGCCGGCCCTCGCCTTCTGGGCGCCCGCCGGGCTGCTGGCGGCGATCACCCTGCTGCTCGGGCTGGTGCCCGACCTCGCCTCGCACCTCGTGGGCGCAGCGGCGGCGGCCCTCGACGGCGAGGTGGAGGCGAAGCACCTGGCGGTGTGGCACGGCCTGAACCAGGCGCTGGTGCTGTCGCTGCTCACGATGGCGTCGGGCACGGCGCTGGTCGTGCTGGGCCGACGCGTCGGTCGGGTGCAGCAGCGCCTGCGAGCGCCCTTCGACGGCGGCGACGCCTACCTCGTGGGCCTCCGGGGGCTCAACCGGGTGGCCGACCGCCTCACCGGCGTGCTCCAGAACGGCTCGCTCCCCGTCTACACGGGCGTCATCCTGGTCACGGTCACCGCGCTGCCGGCGCTCGCCCTGATCGGCGCGCCGCTGCCCGACGACCTGTCGCTCACCTCGTCGCCGGGCGACTGGGCGGTGGCCGCGCTGCTGGTCGTGGCAGGCGCCGCCGCCTGCGTGCTGCGCCACCGCATGGCCGCCGTCCTCGCCCTGGGCGCCGTCGGGTACGCCATGGCGCTGCTCTTCGTCCTCCAGGGCGCGCCCGACCTCGCCCTCACCCAGCTCGCCATCGAGACCCTGGGCGCGGTGCTCTTCGTCCTCGTGCTCCGCCGCCTGCCCACCCACTTCGACGACCGGCCCACGTCGCTCAGCCGAGGCGTGCGGCTGGCCGTCGCCGGGCTCGTCTCGCTCGTCGTCTTCGCCTTCGCCCTGATCGCCGGTGGGGTGCGGGTGGCGCCGCCCGTGTCGAGCACCTACCTGGCCCAGGCCCTGCCCGAGGGCGGCGGCCGCAACGTCGTCAACGTGATCCTCGTCGACTTCCGTGGGTTCGACACGATGGGCGAGGTCACCGTGCTCGTGGTGGCCGCGCTGGGCGTGGTGAGCATCGCCCGGCTGCACCGGCGCGACGACGAGGCGATCGCCCCGCACGTCCTCGCCGCGCCGGGCCCCGCCCGGCCGTTCGTGCGGCGCTCGGTGCTGGTCGACACCGTCGTGCGCGTGGTCTTCCACACCGTGCTCGTGCTCGCCGCCTACCTGCTCTTCGCCGGCCACAACCAGCCCGGCGGCGGTTTCGTGGCCGGCCTGGTGGCGGGCGCCGCGTTCGCCCTGCGCTACGGCGCCGGCGGCATGGACGAGGTGCGCGCCTCGCTGCGGGTGAAGCCGTGGATCCTCCTCGGCGTGGGCCTGGCGCTCGTGAGCGCGACCGCGCTCGCGTCGCTCGTGGCCGGCGATGCGGTGCTCGAGAGCGCCAAGGCCACGCTCAGCCTTGGGCTGCTCGGCCACGCCAAGGTCACCTCCGCGCTCGCGTTCGACACGGGCGTGCTCCTCGTCGTGCTGGGCATGGTGCTGATGCTGTTCGAGGCGTTCGGCGATCCGGTGGAGGGCGAGGCATGAGCGTCGTGCTCGCCGCGGCCGCCGCCGCGCTCTTCGGCTTCGGCACCTGGCTGCTGCTGCAGCGCCGCCTGACCCGCACGATCATCGGCATCGGGCTGCTCGGCCACGGCGCCAACGTGCTGCTGCTGCTCTCGGCCCGTCGACGGGGGCGTCCGGTGTTCGTCGGGGCCCCCGGGCCGTTCGCCGACCCGCTGCCGCAGGCGCTCGCGCTCACCGCGATCGTCATCACGTTCGGCGTCACCGCGTTCCTGCTGTCGCTCGCGTGGCGCAGCTTCGAGCTCACCGGCGACGACCTCGCCGAGGACGACGTCGAGGATCGGCGCATCGCCCGCTCGCGGGTGCTCGCCGACGAAGAGGTCGTCGATGAGGAGCTGCTCGCCGCCGAGCTGGCCGACGAGACGCGCGTGTCGATCGACGAGGAGGCGCCGTGAGGGCGCTCATCCCGCTGCCGATCGTGCTCCCGCTCGCCGGGGCCGGCCTGTCGATCGCCCTCGG
>JAGQSL010000144.1 GCA_020439525.1 Acidimicrobiales bacterium
GCCTCGCTGCGCACCACCGCCACGCGGATCCTCGGCTACACGATCCTGCTGTGGGGGCTCACCCTCCTGTTCTCGCCGGTGGCCGGCATGGGCCACGTCTACCTCGCCTCGGCGATCGTGCTCGGCGGCGTGTTCACGTGGTTCGCGGTCGAGCTGCGCCGCTCGCCGTCCACCAAGCTCGCCATGCGCGTCTTCACCTACTCCATCACCTACATCACCCTGCTCTTCGGGGCGATGGCCCTCGACGTGCTGGTGCGCGGCTCGTGACCGCCTGCGGGGAGCGGTCCAGCGCCCCCGGCGGCTTTTCCTGGCTGCGAGGGCGACTGTGTAGTGTCCCGAACCGTACGGAATCGAACCCCCACGAGACGTCGCGTGGCCCCTGCTCGGGCGTGGCGGCGGTGAGGTCAGAGCGCCCATGGCTGTAACCGAGACCCCTCCCGAGACCGTCGAGACGGCCTCCGCGGCGGCCCCCTCGGCCCCCCACCCCCAGCCCGGTGGGCTGGCCGCGGTGCTGGGGTCCGGCGACCACAAGGTGATCGGTCGCCTCTACATCGTCGCCGCCCTGCTGCTCGGCCTCCCGGTGCTCGGCCTGGGCCTCGCCTTCGGGGTCGAGGGCTTCGAGCCCGAGACCCTCGACGTCTTCAGCAGCGACGTCGCCTACCAGCTCTTCACCCTCCTGCGGGTGGGCACCCTCTTCCTCCTGGCCTTCCCGCTGATCATCGGCGTGGCGATGGTGGTCGTGCCCCTCCAGGTCGGCTCCCGCTCGATCGCCTTCCCCCGGGCCGCCGCTGCGTCGTTCTGGGGCTGGTTCCTCGGCTCGATCCTGCTGATCGCCTCCTACGCCATCAACGGCGGCCCCGGCGGCGGCAGCGCCAACGGCGTCAACCTCTGGATCGCGGCGATGGGCCTCATCGTGGCGTCGGTCCTGCTCGCCGCCGTGTGCCTGGCCACCACCGTCTTGGCCCTGCGCACCGACGGCCTCTCGCTCGAGCGCACCCCGCTCTTCGCCTGGTCGGTGGCCATCGCCTCGATCATGTGGGTGTTCACCCTGCCGGTCCTCGGCGGGATGCTGGTGCTGATGTACGTCGACCACCGCCACGGCGGCGCCCTCGCCCTGGGCGGCTCGGCGGGCATCTACCCGGCGCTGGCCTGGATCTTCCGCAACCCGCAGATCTACGTGCTGGCCGTGCCGGTGCTCGGCTTCGCCGCCGACGTGTTCGCCACCGCCTCGGGCTCGCGCCAGCGCATGCGCGGCCTGGTGCAGGGCGCCATCGGCGTGTTCGGCGCCGTCAGCTTCGGTGCCTTCCTCGCCATCCCCTCCACCGATGCGCTCGACTCGCTGCTCGTCGTGGTCCTCGGGATCGCCGCGGTCGTGCCGGTGCTCGTGGTGGCCGGCGGGGCGCTCGACGCCGTGCGCGGCAGCGGCAGCCTGAAGGCGGGCCCAGGCGTGGCCTACGCCGCCGCCGGCATCCTGATGCTCGTCGTGGGCACCCTCGCCGGGGCGATCGGCTCGATCCCCGGCGTCCTCGAGGTGCCCGAGGGCTCGAGCGCCTCCAGCAACATCTTCTTCCTCGGCATCACCCACGCCGTGGTCGTGGCCGCCGTGATCGCCGCCCTCGGCGGCATCACCTGGTGGGCCTCGAAGGTCGGGCGGGGCCCGGCGGCGTCGAGCGTGGGGCTCGTCGCCCCGCTCCTGCTGCTCGTGGGCGGCATCGTCATGACCGTGCCGGACTTCGTGTCGGGCATCGTCGGCGACGGCGTCGAGACCCAGGGCGACTACGCCGGGGGCATCGCCGCCGCCAACGTGGTGGTCGCCATCGGCGTCGCCATCGTGGCCCTCGGCCTGCTCGCGGCGGCGGTCTCCCTCCTGCCGCTGCTCCGCCGACCCGACGACGAGGTGCCGGCCGACCCGTGGGGCGGTCAGACGCTCGAGTGGCTGGCCCCGTCGCCGCCGCCCGTCGGAAACTTCGAGGGCGAGCTCGCCGTCGTCGCCTCGGCCGAGCCCCTCTACGACCTGCGTGAGGAGAAGTGATGTCCGACGCCGCCGCGCTCGCCCTGCCGCCCGCTGCGCCACCGGCACGCCCCCGCGTGCTGCTGGTGGGCACCGCCCTCGCCGCCGTGGCCACCCTCATGGCCTTCGCCGGGGTCATCGGCCTCTACCTCGCCGAGCGGGCCTCGGTCCTCTCGCAGGGTGGCACCTGGCTCCCCGAGGGCACGAGCATCCCGCTCACCCCGGGCGGCATCGCCATGGCCACCATGCTGCTGTCGGCGGTCACCATGTGGTGGGCGGTCGACGCCGTGGGCCGCAACGATCGCCCCGCCGCCTACCTGGCGCTGGCGCTCACCATGATGTTCGGCCTGGCTGTCATCAACGCGATCTCGTTCCTCTACACCCAGATGGAGCTCCCGGTGGCCAGCGTGCCGGGCGTGTTCATCTACACCATCACCGGCGGGTTCATCGCCACGCTGGTGGCGGCCATGGCCTACGCGGCGGTCATGACCTTCCGCACGCTGGGCGGCGAGTACCACGGCAGGGATCGTGAGGGCCTCGTCGCCGCCGCACTGTTCTGGTACGCCAACATCGCCGTCTTCGCGGTGATCTGGTACGCGATCTTCGTCACGAAGTAAGGCCCACGATGTTCAAGTCCGGATCCAAGTTCCTGTTCGGCCTGGCGGCGATCGGCTTCGTCGCGGCGATCGCCTACGCCGTTGCCACCTCCGACCAGGGCCCCATCGACTCGGTCCTCGGGCCGCTCACGCTCGGCTACAAGGGCGGCGTCGGCGACCACGTCGGCTACAGCATCCTCGTCAGCCTCTCGTTCCTGTCGCTGTTCCTCGGCATCTTCCTCTCGTCGCTGCGCGACGCCGACCCCGAGGCCGAAGCCCAGCTGGTCGGGCTCGAGACCGTGCCCGAGGCCCCGGCGCCCACCACCGCCAACTACTGGCCAGTCATCGGCGCCTTCTCGGCCGCCGCCCTCGTCATCGGCCTCGCCGTCGGCCCGGTGATGTTCGTCATCGGCGCCATCGGGCTCACCATCACCATCGTCGAGTGGGCCGCCCGGGCCTGGGCCGATCGGGCCACCGGCGATCCGGCCGTCAACGACGCCATCCGCAACCGCTTCATGTACCCGGTGGAGATCCCGGGCCTCGCCGTGCTCGGCATCGCCGGCATCGTGCTGGCCGTCTCCCGCATCCTCCTGGCACTGCCGAAGATCGGCTCGTACTTGGTCTTCGGCATCGTGCCCGCCATCTTCCTGGCGGTCGGCTACCTGGTCATCGCCAAGCCCAAGCTCTCGCAGAACGCCATCGCGGCGATGCTGCTGGTGGGCGGCATCGCCATCCTGGGCGGCGGGGTGGCCGCCGCCATCGCCGGCGAGCGCGAGCACGGCGGCGACCACGAGGAGGAGCACAGCGGCGAGGAGGGGCTGGCGCCCCTGCCCGGACCGGCCGAGCTCGTGATCACGGTGGGCAACTGATGGACGTTCGAGGAGAGAAGATGACCGGGCGCTCCCGCACCCGCACCGCCGCCCTGGCGGCCCTCGCCGCCGGCGTGGTGCTCACGCTCAGCAGCTGCGCCATGTCGCTCGACGGCGACACCCCGCAGACCACGCTCGACCCGCAGGGCCCCAAGGCGCAGACCATCCACAACCTGGCGCTGCCCGTGTTCATCGTGGCCGGCATCGTGTTCGTGGCCGTCATGGCCGGCGCCCTCTACGTGGTGATCCGCTTCCGGGCCAAGGACGACGACGACTTCGACGCCTTCCCCGAGCAGCTCCACGGCAACTTCAAGCTCGAGATCGGCTGGACCATCCTGCCGGCCGTCGTGCTCGCCGTCATCGCCTTCTTCACGGTCTCGACGATCTTCGACCTGGCCCGCAAGCCCGACGCCGATGCCCTCACCGTCGAGGTCGTCGGCCAGCAGTGGTGGTGGGAGTACCGCTACGACGTCGACGGCGACGGCGAGGCCGACATCATCACCGCCAACGACCTGGTGATCCCCGCCGACCGCGAGATCTCGCTGCGCATCAAGTCGAACGACGTCATCCACTCGTGGTGGGCGCCGGCGCTCAACGGCAAGAAGGACGCGGTCCCCGGGCGCATCCATCCGCTCACCATCAACGCCGCCGAGCCTGGCGAGTACATCGGCCAGTGCACCGAGTTCTGCGGGCTCTCCCACGCCGAGATGCGCATCAAGGTCGTGGCCCTCGACGCCGCCGACTTCGACGCCTGGGAGCAGAAGCAGCTGGTGCCCTTCGAGGCACCCACCGACGAGGCGGCCAAGAACGGGTTCACCCAGTTCGCCAGCCAGTGCACCACCTGCCACCGCATCACCGGCATGACCGACCCCACCGACGAGAGCGGCCAGAAGCTCTACGAGTACGACCCGGTGGTCAACCAGGTGTCGGGCAACGCCCCGAACCTCACGAAGTTCATGACCCGCACGCTCTTCGCCGGCGGCAAGTTCCACCTCCGCCTCGAGACCGACGAGTGCAAGGCGCTCGGCGAGGACTGGGCCGAGACGCCCGAAGGCATCGAGCAGTGCCTCAACCGCGAGGACCTCGAGGCCTGGCTGCGCAACCCGCCCGCCGAGAAGGCGATGTACGCCGGCGACGCCCCGTCCACCGCGAGCCGCGGCATGCCGAACTTCAACCTCACCGAAGACCAGATCGACGACCTGGTCGCCTTCCTGATCACGCTGCAGTAGGAACGAGCACGTCATGAGCATCAGCCACATCGACGGACCTCTCGCCCTCGGCTCGGGAGACGAGGGCCGTGTCCGCCCCGGGGGCGTCTTCGCCCGGCCCACCACCTCGTCGGGCTGGCGCAGCTGGGTCACCACCGTCGACCACAAGAAGATCGCCATCATGTACGGCACCGCCGCCGCGGTGTTCTTCCTGATCGGCGGCATCGAGGCCATCCTCATCCGCCTCCAGCTCGCCCAGCCCAACGGCAAGCTGCTCTCGGCCGACCTGTACAACCAGGTGTACACGATGCACGGCACCACCATGATCTTCCTGGTGGTCATGCCGCTCGGTGCGGCCTTCATGAACTACCTGCTGCCGCTGCAGATCGGCGCCCGCGACGTCGCCTTCCCCCGCCTGAACGCACTGTCGTTCTGGACGTTCCTCGGCGGCGGCATCGTGCTCAACTCCGCGTGGCTGCTGGGCGGCGGCGCCGACGGCGGCTGGTTCATGTACGCCCCCAACTCGGGCGTGACCTTCTCGCCCACCCACGGCATCGACCTGTGGGTGATGGGCCTGCTCATCACCGGCATCTCGTCGCTCGTGGGCGCGGCCAACCTGGTCACCACGGTGCTCAACATGCGGGC
>JAGQSL010000145.1:0-5106 GCA_020439525.1 Acidimicrobiales bacterium
GAAGCGATGGTCGACGGCGCCGTCGCGGACGAAGTCGGTGCCGAAGTGGGTGTAGAGCAGGCAAGCGCCGCCGCTGGCCTCGACGCGATCGAGGCGGTCGGGCGCGATCGCCCGCAGGAACGGCCGGAGGTGGGGCGCCTCGGTGGCGGCATACCAGCGAGCGGCCGAGGGTCGCTCGGGATCGCGGTACGCGCCCCACGGCACCACGTCGAGCACGTTGCTCGTCCGGAAGGTGAAGTTCCGCCAGTACCGGATGCGGTCGCGACAGAGATCGCCCCAGTAGCGCGGGCTCGCCGGGTCGTCCCCGTCGAAGTGCAGGTCGTCCTGCCAGAGGACGCGGGTCGCGGCGCCGTAGGCGCGAGCGCGTGCCCCGCTCAGCCGAGCCGGGCCCCAGTGCAGGGCCTGGGCGCTGCCCGAGTGGTCGGCGCCGATCCGCGGGTCGTGGCCGAACGCCTGGCGGAACGCGTCGAGCGCCTCGAGCGTCGCGGCCCGGTCCGCGGTGCCGTCGCGGGCACCGTGGAAGCCGACCTCGTGGCCCGCGCCCTGCAGCTCGAGCACCCACCGGAGGTACGCCGGATCGGCGCACGAGGCGCCGCCGGTGCGGCCGCCGCCGGGCGCATCGAGCATCCACACGGTCTTGGTGGCGACGATGCCGTGCTCGGTGAGCAGGTCGTACACGAGGGGGCCGTTGGCGAGGGTCGTCCTGTCGGTGTCGTCGACGATGGCGACGGCGAAGCGGGCTCCACCGGGCCAGGCGATGGCGTCGGACACCTGAGCTCCCCTCGACGGTCCGGTCGGGGAGCCTATGGCAGCGCGACGGGCCCGAAACGAGAACGCGTTCTACTAGGGTCCGCTTCGCACCACCCCCAGGGGAACACACGAGGAGCTACCCATGCGCGCTGCGCTGCTGCACCAGACCGGCGACGAGAAGCTCGAGGTCGTCGACGACATCGAGATCGCCCCGCCCGGTCCGGGCGAGGTCACCGTCAAGATCGAGGCCACGGGCGTGTGCCACTCCGATCTGCACGCCATGCAGGGCTCGCTGCCCCAGGGCGCGCCGTTCGTGCCCGGTCACGAGGGCGCCGGCGTCGTCACCGCCGTCGGCGAGGGCGTCGAGGGCTTGGCCGAGGGCGACCACGTCGTCGTGGCCTGGAGCCCGCCGTGCGGCAAGTGCAACAACTGCATCGAGCGCAAGCAGCCGCACCTGTGCGTGATGATCCAGTTCGCCATCGCCGGGCTGCCCCGCTTCACCCGCAACGGCGAGCCGGTCTTCGGCATGGCCGGCACCGGCACCTTCGCCGAGTACCTGACGCTGCCCCAGGAGGCGGCCATCAAGATCGACGACGACGTGCCCTTCGAGATCGCGTCGCTCATCGGCTGCGGCGTCTCCACGGGCGTGGGCGCGGTCATCAACACCGCCAAGGTCGAGCCTGGCTCGAAGGTCGTGGTGTTCGGGGCCGGCGGCGTGGGCATCGCCGCCATCCAGGGCGCCCGGGTGGCCGGCGCGGCGGTGATCGTCGCCGTCGACCTCAACGAGGGCAAGCACGAGCTGGCCAAGCAGTTCGGCGCCACCCACGCCTGCACCCCCGACGACCTGCCGGCGCTGCAGGCCGAGCTCACCGGCGACGGGTTCGACTACGCGTTCGAGGCGATCGGGCTCCCGGTCACCATGCGCGCCGCCTACGACGCCATCCGCCGGGGCGGCACGGCCGTCATCATCGGTGTCGGCAAGATGGACCAGGAGGTCTCGTTCAACGGCTTCGAGATCTTCTTCTCCGAGAAGACCTTCATGGGCAGCTACTACGGGTCGGTCGACGTGCGCTCGGACTTCCACCGACTGCTGGCGCTGTGGAAGGCGGGCCAGCTCGACCTCGAGGGCATGATCTCCAAGCGCATGAAGATCGACGACATCAACGACGCGTTCGATGCGATGAAGCGCGGCGAGGTCATCCGCACCGTCATCACCTTCTGACCGGTCGGGCTGGCCCCCGAGCCAGCCGCCACCAGCCCTGGCAGACTGCCGCCCGTGGGAGACGCGGGCGGCAGTCGCCGTTCTCGGGTGGGGGTGACGGGGCACCGGTCGCTGGCCGACCCCGCCGGCGTGCGCGTTGCGGTCGACGTCGTCCTCGATCGCCTCGACCCGCCCCTCACCGCCGTGTCGAGCCTGGCCGAGGGAGCTGACCGGCTCGTCGCCCGGGCAGTCCTCGATCGGCCCGAGGGCCGGTTGGTCGCCCTGCTCCCGCTCGAGCCCGACGACTACGTCGCCGACTTCGCCGACGAGGCGTCGTGCGAGGAGTTCAACGAACTGCTCGCCGCGGCCGACGAGGTGAGGGTGATCGCTCCGCCCGCCCCCGACGACGGTTCCCGCGAAGCCGCCTACGAGCGCGCCGGGCGGGCCGTGCTCGAGGGCTGCGACGTGCTCGTCGCCCTGTGGGACGGCGGGCCCGGCCGCGGGCGCGGCGGGACCGCCGAGCTCGTCGCCGAGGCCCGCGAGCGCGGGCGCTGGGTGGTGGTGGTCGACGTGGAGCGGGCGCCGTGAGGCGGTGGCTGCGCAGCGCGCGCGTCCGCTGGTGGACGCTCGCCGTCCTCTGGCTGGTGATCCTGGTCATCGGCATCACCGGCTTCGTGAAGCAGGGGTCGGCCGAAGGCATCGACCGCACGTTCCTCGACAACCTCTACCTCACCCTCCAGCTGGCCACGCTGGACTACAGCGGCAGCTCGGGGCCGATGAACTGGCAGCTGCAGCTGGCTCGGTTCGTCGTCCCGATCCTGGCCGCGTCCACCGTGCTCCAGAGCGCCACCTTGGTGTTCCGGCGCGAGCTCGACCGGATGCGCTCGGCGCGCTCGTCGGGCCACACCATCGTGTGCGGCCTCGGCGAGACCGGCAGTCGCGTCGCCCGGGCCTACCTCGACGCCGGCGAGCGGGTGGTCGCCATCGAGCCCTCGGTGCCCGTCGCGTCGGCCGCCGGGCTGTCGGACCGACTCGACCACCTCGTGGAGGCGAGCGCCGCCGACCCGGCCGCGCTCCGCGAGGCCGGTCTCGCGGGTGCGTCGCGGATCGTGGTGGTGAGCGGGGACGATGCCGCCAACGTCGAGATCGTCCAGGCGATCGCCACCGCGGCGTCGAGCTCGCCACGATCCGCCCCGGTGCGCTGCGCGGTGCAGCTCACCGATGCCGAGCTCGCCGTGCTCCTGCGCGCCGCCGACCTCGATGCCACGAGCGCGCTGCGCACCAGCTGGTTCAGCCTCCACGAGCGGGGCGCCCGAGCGCTGCTGTCGGCCCACGGCCCCGACCTGACCGGCGAGCGGCCGCCCCACGTGATGATCATGAGCATGGGCCGGTTCGGGCGCAGCTTGCTCCTGGCCCTGTGCCAGCAGTGGGCTGCCCTGCACCCGGGCGCCAAGTTGTACCCGACCGTGGTCGACCGGGCGGCGAGGGGCCGATGGGAGGCGCTGCGCCTCCAGCACCCCGCGCTCGGTGAGGTGTGCGAGCCGACCCTCGTCGACCTCGACCTCGACGCGCCCGATCCCGAGGAGGTCCAGGGCTTCACCGCCCTGCTGGCCGAGGACCCGCCGGTGTGGGTGGCGGCGGTGTTCGCCGAGGAGCCGCGGGCGATCGCCCATGCGATGTTCCTGCACCAGCGCCTGCCGGGCGAGGTGCCGATCGTGGTGCGCACCCGGACCTCGGGGGGCCTCGGCGCGCTGCTCGACGAGCAGGCCCGCGGTGCCTTCCCCGGGATCGTGCGGTTCCCCTTCCTGGAGCGCTCGTGCACGCCGGCGACCATCGAGGGCGGCGTGCGCGAGCAGCTGGCCGAGGCCGTGCACGAGGACTACCTGGCCCAGCGGCCTCCCGGTGCGCCCCCGTCGAGCCTGGCGCGACCCTGGGCCGAGCTGAGCGACGAGGAGCGCGAGGACAGCCGGGCGCGGGTCGACGGGATCATCGCCCAGCTCGACGCCATCGGGTGCGACCTGGTGCCCCTGCAGCGGTGGGGTGCGCCGCAGACGCCGCTGACCGACGTCGACATCGATGCCCTCGCCGAGGCCGAGCACGAGCGGTGGCGGGCGCAGCGCGAGGCGCAGGGCTGGACCTACGGGCCCACCAAGCGCGAGGCCACGAAGGAGAACCCGTTCGTGCGGCCGTGGGCCGAGCTCACGCCCGAGGGCCGAGCGAGCAACCTCGAGAGCGCCCGCAACCTCCCGGCCATGCTGGCGGGCAACGGCTTCGAGCCGGTCAGGCGAGCGACGCCCGCCGCGCCCTGAGGAAGCGCAGCTCCGCCGCGACCGTCGTCGCCGCGAGTGCGTCGTCGTAGGCGGCCACGGCCTCTTCGGTGCGTCCGGCCCGGCGCAGCAGGTCGGCGCGGGTGGCGTGGTACGGCGCGTAGCCGGCGAGCTCCACGCCGTCGAGGGCGAGCAGCCCGGCGTCGGGACCCTCCACCTCGGCGATGGCGACGGCCCGGTTGAGGCGGACCACGGGCGTCGGTGCGAGCCGCAGCAGGTGGTCGTAGAGGGCGACGATCTGGGGCCAGTCGGTGTCCTCGGCTCGCGTCGCGTCGGCGTGCACCGCGGCGATGGCCGCCTGCAGCTGGTATGGGCCCGGGCGGTTGCGGCGCAGACAGCGCCGCACGAGCTCGTGGCCCTCGGCGATCTTGACCGGATCCCACCGGCCGCGGTCTTGGTCGGCGAGCAGGACGAGGTCGCCTGCGGCGTCGGTGCGAGCGTTGCGCCGGGCGTCGCTCAGCAGCAGGAGGGCGAGGAGGCCGAGGGCCTCGGGCTCGTCGGGCATGAGGTCCACCAGCAGGCGCGCCAGCCGGAGGGCCTCGTCGCAGAGGTCGGCGCGGACGAGCTCGTCGCCCGAGGTGGCCCGGTGGCCCTCGGTGAAGACGAGGTAGATCACGGCGAGCACCGACCGGAGCCGGTCGGGCAGCTCGGCGCTCCCGGGTACCCGGTAGGGGATGTTGGCGGTGCGGATCTTCTTCTTGGCTCGGACCAGGCGCTGGGCCATGGTGGCCTCCGGTACCAGGAAGCACGCGGCGATCTCGGGGGTCTGCAGCCCGGCGATCAGCCGGAGGGTGAGGGCCACCCGGGCCTCGGGGGCGAGCGCCGGGT
>JAGQSL010000145.1:5179-5348 GCA_020439525.1 Acidimicrobiales bacterium
GACGTCGTGGCCTCGGCTTCTCGTTCGCCTCGGGTGGACTCCCGACGGATGCGGTCGATCGCCCGGTTCCGAGCGGTCGTGGTCAGCCACGCGCCCGGGTTGGGCGGGGTGCCGCGCTCGGGCCAGGTGGCGAGCGCGACCACCACCGCCTCCTGGAGCGCGTCCTCGG
>JAGQSL010000146.1:0-14295 GCA_020439525.1 Acidimicrobiales bacterium
ACCGCGTGGCGGTGATGTACCTGGGACGGCTCTGCGAGGTGGGCGACCCCGACGTGCTCTACCACTCCCCCGCCCACCCCTACACGGCGGCCCTGCTGAGCGCCATCCCGGTGCCCGACCCGGAGGTGCGGCCCGACGAGCGCACCACCCTCGGCGGCGAGATCCCCTCGCCCCTCGCCCCGCCCTCGGGCTGCCGGTTTCGCACCCGGTGCCCGCGCGCCGACGAGCGGTGCCGCGAGGAGGTGCCGGTGATGGCGCCCGTCGGCGACGCCGACCACTTCGTGGCCTGCCACCACCCGCTCGGGCCCGGCGAGGTGCTGACGCCGGTCGAGGTCGCCGGCGCCTCGGCCTGAGGTCGACGTGGCCGCCCCGGCCGGTCGGCGCCGGGCCACCCGGCTCGACCCCGAGACCCGTCGGCGGCTGATCGCCGACGCCGCCGAGCAGCTGCTGGCCGAGCACGACCCCCTGCTCGTGACCTTCGACCAGATCGCCGAGGCGGCCGGGGTCTCCCGAGCGCTCGTGCACACCTACCTGGGCGACCGTCGCGGGATGGTCGACGCCGTGCAGGTCGCCATCGTCGGACGCCTCGACACCTGGGTGTCCCACGGGCTCGGACGGGCGACGGATCGGCGCGCCGCCTGGCGCGCCGTGGTGCAGGGCGCCTTCTCGTTCGTGGAGGCCGAGCACGAGGGCTGGAGCGTGCTCGCCGCGACCGGCGGGCTCGACCACCCCGCCCTGCACGGGCTCCGCGCTCGGTGGTCGGCTCGGCTCTCGGCCGACGAGCGCCCCGACGATCTGGGCCCGCAGGCGGCGGTCGCGTCGCTCCTGCTGGGCGTGGGACCGTGGTCGAACCGCGGCATCGATCCCGGCGCCGTCGAGGCGGCGCTGCGCCCCGTGGCCCTGGGCTGATCAGATGCCGAACGACGCCTCGCGCACCCGCGCCACCGCGTCCTCGGGGCCGTCGTAGGCCACCTCGGCGACGGTGCGACGGCCGTAGAGCTCCAGCACGAGCTCTCCCACGGGCCCGGCGATGCGGACCGTCTCGCCTCGCCCGACGCGGTGCACCTCGCCATCGGGGCGAGCCAGCTCGAGGGCCACGCCCCGGACCCGCGCCTTGCGGACCATGAGCGGCGCCATCCGCCCGAGGAAGGACCACAGCTCGGCGTCGAGGTCGGGCCGATCGGTCCGCGGCCCGCGGCCCGCCGGCCGGCGCACGTCCTCGTGGTGCACGAAGAACTCGACGAGGTTCGCCGCGTGGCGCACGGCGGGGATGGCCATCGGGCCGAACGGTGGCCCGCTGCGGACGAGGTCGACCAGCCCCGGGTAACCGTGGCGGCGGATCGCCTTGTCCATGCGGCTGGCCGTCACGCCCTCGAGTGCCGGCACGAGGATCCCGGGGCCGGCCAGCAGGTCGCGCTCGCGCACGACCAGGTGGGCGGCGAGCTGCAACGTGCGCCACTCGCCCGAGAGCGTCGGCGCGTCGGGACCGACCTCCTCGAACAGGTCGCAGAGCTCCCGCCGCTCTCGCAGGTCCAGGTCGCTGGTCACGGGCCGACCGTAGCCCGCATGTCGGCAACGGCGGCTGGCCGTGGCAGGATCGGAGGATGCAGGCAACGCTCCACACCAACCGCGGCGACATCGCCCTCACCCTGTTCGACGCCGATGCCCCCAAGACGGTGGCGAACTTCGTCGGCCTCGCCAAGGGCGAGCCCACCCCCAAGGACCAGGAGCAGGGCCGGGACCGCTCGACCCCCTTCTACGACGGCCTCGTGTTCCACCGGGTGATCGACGGCTTCATGATCCAGGGCGGGTGCCCCACCGGTTCGGGCACCGGGGGCCCCGGCTACCAGTTCGAGGACGAGTTCACCGGGCCGCAGACCTTCGCCCAGCCCTACAAGCTCGCCATGGCCAACGCCGGTCCGGGCACGAACGGCTCGCAGTTCTTCATCACGGTCGGGCCCACGCCCCACCTCCAGAACCGCCACACGATCTTCGGCGAGGTCGCCGACGACGCCTCCAAGGCCGTCGTCGACGCCATCGCCTCCACCGCCACCGACGGGCGCGACCGTCCCCTCGAGCCGGTCGTCATCGAGCGCGTGACCATCGCCGGCTGACGGGTGGAGCTCGACCTCGTCGCCATCCACGAGGCCCTCGCCGAGTGCCTCGGCGATCGACCGTGCCTCACCTGGCGCGAGCGGACCTGGTCGTGGTCCGAGGTCACCGAACGCACCCGGCGGTTCGCCAACGTGCTGGTCGAGCACGGGATCGGCCGACACGGCACGCTCGCCGACTGCGCCGGATGGGAGTCTCCGCACGACCACGTCGCGCTGTACCTCCAGAACGGCAATGCCTACCTGGAGGCGCAGCTCGGCGCGGCCAAGGCCGGGGCGGCGGCGTTCAACGTCAACTACCGCTACGTGGCCGACGAGCTCGCCTACCTCCTCGACGATGCCGACGCCGCCGCGATCGTCTACCAGGGCTGCTTCGCCGCCACGCTGGCCGAGGTCCTCGAACGCCTCGATCGGGCACCGCTCCTGCTCCGGGTCGACGATGGCTCGGGCGATGCGCTGCTCCCCGGGGCGGTCGACTACGAGGCGGCGCTGGCCGCGGCATCGCCGGCGCCGCCGCCGGTGACGTCATCGCCCGACGACCTGTACGTCCTCTACACGGGTGGCACCACCGGCAACCCGAAGGGCGTGCTCTGGCGCCAGGCCGACTTCCTGGTGGCCGCGCTGGGCGTGCGCCGCAAGGACGGGACCGACCACGGATCGCTCGACGAGCTGGTGGACGCCGCGCGGCGCCGGAACCTGGCCACGCTGCCGGCACCGCCGCTGATGCACGGCGCCGCGATGTGGAACGCGCTCAGCACCTGGATCGGCGGCGGCACGATCGTGATCCAGGACCACGTCGACCACCTCGATCCCGCCGACGTCCTCGACACCTGCGAGCGCCAGCAGGTCACCTCGCTGCTCATCGTGGGCGATGCCTTCGCCCGCCCGCTGCTCGACGAGCAGCAGCGACGCCCGCGCGACCTCTCGGCGCTGCGCTTCGTCCTCACCGGTGGCGCGATCCTCTCCCCCGCCTTGCGCCGCGAGCTGCTCGACGCCGTGCCCCAGGTCCGCATCGTCGACGTGCTCGGCTCGTCGGAGTCGGGCCGCCAGGCGGTGGCGAGCAACGTCGCCGCCGACGAGGTGGGTCCGACCCGCTTCGCCCCATCGGCAACGGCGGCGGTGCTCTCCCACGACCTGACCCGCGTCCTCGAGCCCGGCGACGGCGAGGTCGGGTGGCTCGCCCAGAGCGGGCGGATCCCCCGGGGCTACCTCGGCGATCCGGCGAAGACGGCGGCGACCTTCCCGGTGATCGACGGCCGACGCTGGTCGGTCCCGGGCGATCGGGCGGCGCTCCGCGCCGACGGGACCGTCGAGCTGCACGGGCGCGAGTCGGTCACGATCAACACCGGCGGGGAGAAGGTGTTCGCCGAGGAGGTCGAGCAGGCGATCAAGCACCACCCCGGCGTCTACGACGCCCTCGTCGTGGGTCGCCCCTCCGAGCGCTGGGGCCAGGAGGTGGTCGCCGTGGTCGCGCCGGTCGAGGGCGCCGAGGTCACCCTCGAGGCGCTGCGCGCCGTCGCCGAGGCCCACCTCGCCCGCTACAAGCTGCCGAAGGCGGTGGTGGTGGTCGACCGGATCTCCCGGGCGCCCTCGGGGAAGCCCGACTACCCGTGGGCCCGACAGGTGGCCGAGGCCGCGTCGCCACCTCGCTGAGCGCGGTGGCGGGGCCACGCCGCCGGCCGCTACGGTCGCCATCCCGGCGGAACACGCGTTCGCCGCCCCACGCCATGCTCGAACGGACCGTCGACCTCCCCTTCCGCATCGACCTGCGGCGCACGTTGCACGGGATCCGTCGCGGCCAGCACGACCCCACCGTCCGGTTCGACGGCGACGTCGTGTGGCGCGCCTCGCGCGCACCGGGTGGCGCAGCCACGGTGCGCCTCGTGCCCGACGGCCCGCGCCACGTCCGGGCCACCGCCTGGGGCGACGGCGCCGAGGCCGCCCTGGAGGCGGTGCCCGAGCTGATCGGATGCGAGGACGATGCCGCCGGGTTCGCCCCCGAGCACCCGGTCGTCGCCAAGCTCTGGCGCGACCACGCCGATGTCCGCCTGCCCCGAAGCCGGGCGGTCGCCGAGGCGCTCGTCAACGTGGTCCTCGAGCAGCGGGTCACCACCTACGAGGCGCGCCGAGCCCAGCACCAGCTGGTGGAGCGATGGGGCGAGCCGGCACCGGGCCCGACCGACCTCCTGCTCCCGCCCGATCCCGAGGTGCTCGCCGGCGTCGCCTACTACGACCTCCACGTGCTGGGGGTCGAGCGCAAGCGGGCCGACACCGTCCGGCGGGTCGCCGCCCAGGCTCGCCAGCTCGACCGCCTCGCGAGCGCTCCCGTGGCCGACGCCCACGCCCGCCTCCGCCTGATCCCGGGCGTGGGACCGTGGAGCGCGGCCGAGGTGGCGCTGGTGGCGCTGGGCGACCCCGATGCGGTCCCCGTCGGCGACGTGCACCTGCCATCGCTCGTCACCCACGTGCTCACCGGCGCGGCGGTCGACGACGACGACGCCATGCTCGAGGTCCTCGAGCCCTTCGCCGGTCACCGCGGCCGGGTGATCCGGCTCCTGCAGGCCGGCTCGCTCTCCGCCCCCCGCCACGGACCTCGGTACGCACCGCGCGACATCCGCCAGCAGTAGCCCTGTGGACAACCTCGGCAATCCACAGGGTTGCTCCCCTTCCTCCGCACATCCCCGCCGTCGTACGGTCGAGGTCGAGCACGAGGAGGCCGTGGTGGCGAGCTACCGCATCACCCTGAAGGACCGCACGACCGAGCAGATCGACGAGGCCGACGCCTACCAGCAGGAGGGCCAGATGACCACGTTCTTCCGCCTGGGCGACGGACGCCACGTCGTCGACGCGTGGAGCGTGCGCACCGCCAGCTTCCGGACGTCGGAGATCGTCGCCATCCGACGCATCGAGGGCCCCGGCGCCGCCCTGGCCGGGGCATCGGCGGGGCTGCGCTCGGCGTGACCGCCATCGACGACCCGATCAGCGACGCGGCGCCCATCGCCGTCGCACCGGCGGCCGCGCGCGAACCTGGGCGGATGTCGTTGACCGACCCCGTGCCCGAGACCCTCGAGTTCACCTGCCCCCGGTGCCGGGCCGAGGTCGTCGAGGCCTGGTTCGGTCCGTGCACGAGCTGCCGAGGCGAGCTGCGCACCACCTACGCCGGCGAGGCCCGGGCGGTCGAGGCCGCCGCCTACGTGCCGAAGATGAACGTGACCCCGAACGCGGTGGCCACCAAGGACTGAGGCCCTAGCGCGTCGGCGCCGGGAAGCGCACCGCCGCCGATGGCTCCCAGGCCTCGGTGGTCTCGGTGAGCACCTCCGGCGGACGGACCGCCCCGAGGGCGTTGAACAGCTCCGGGCAGATGTCCTCGTGGGTCACGTACGAGGTGCTGTACACGAGGAACACGTCGCGATCGCCGGCCCGCTCGAGCGCCTCGACCGCGAACTCGACGGGGTCGGCGGCATCGAGGCGAGCCTGGTAGTCGACCCAGTCGACGCGCTCGGGGTCGTCGAAGGCCGGATAGGTCACCTCGTCGAAGCCCGGCGCCAGGACGCGGTTCGTGGACGGACCGAGCTGGTCGGGGCAGTAGACCACCAGGTCGCCCGGCTGGCCGACGGCCTCGATCGCCGCTGCGCTCTGGCGGGCATCGGTGCGCTCGACGGTGACGTTTCGGTAGCCGCCGAGGGCACCCAGCCCGAACAGCAAGGCGAGGAAGCACCCGGCCACGGCGCGGGGCAGCAGGCTCAGCCCCAGGGCGGCGAGCAGCACGACGAAGGGCACCACGACCGCGGCGTACCGCGTGGCGTAGGTGGCCCCGGTGGCGTAGCCGACCAGGCACGCCAGCGCGAGGGTGGCGCCGACCGCGACCACGAACGGCCGGGCCGGTCGACGGATCACGGGGGCCAGCTCGACGCGCCCGCCCGGAAGGCGCCGGCCGAAGATCCCCAGCAGGGCCAGGAGCGCCACCACCCACCCCAGGAGCACCGATTCGGGCCGAGCCCCGCCGCCGAGGTCGGCGATGGTGCCCGTCAGCATCTCGGTGGGGCGCACGGGGCGGGCCCAGGGCGTCCCCGTGTGGGCGCTCTGGTACAGCAGGGCCGGGGCCCACGGGAGGAACAGGACGCCACCCGCGACCAGGGCCCCGAGGATGCGCACGCGGACCCCCACGGCCTCGCCCTCCCCGCGCCGATGGGCCATCGCGATCTGCACCACCAGCGCGCCCGCCACCACCGCGAGCAGCCACATCGCCCAGTAGTGGGTCCACAGCGCCGCCGCGCTCACGAGGGCGAGCCCGGCGAGGCGGGGCCAGGTGGGCGCCCGGAGGGCATCGTCGTAGAGGAGCCATCCCGCCAGGCCCAGCACCATCATGAGCGCGTACATCCGGGTCTCGGTGCCGTAGCGGATGGCGTAGGGGCTCAGCGCCACGACCGCGAGGGCGCACCACGCCACGCGAGGCCCGCCGAGGCGCTTGCCCGCGATCCACAGGAGGGGCAGCACGGCCAGGGCGCAGAGGCCCGACAGGGCCCGCACGGCCCCATCGCCCTCGCCGAACACCGCCATCCAGCCGTGCAGGAGCACGTAGTAGAGCGGTGGGTGGCCATCGTGGCGGAGCGCATCGGGGATCTCACCGAGGGGGAGCCGCGAGATGTTCACGCTCAGCGCCTCGTCGAGCCACAGCGCCGACCGGGTGGTGAACCGCAGCACCACCCCGACCGCCAGCGCGAGGCCCAGCACGACGAGCGCGAGGGTGCGGTGGCGACCGCCGGGCAGCTCGTCGTCGAGGTCGGCCTCGTGCGCGTCGGGGGTGGGCACGGCGGGCGACGCTACCTGGCCGGCCCGGGGCCGCCCAAGGCACCCGACGCCGTCCGGGAGGCCTCGGGATCGGGGCCCGACCGGCGCAGCGGCACCGGGTCGAGCAGCCCCTTGAAGCGCTGCAGCGGCTGTTCGAGGAGGTACCAGCTGGCCGCCGCGAACACGAGGCCCACGCCGAAGCCCACCGCGAGCAGCAGCGGCACCGAGGCGGCGAGGTCGGGGCTGCGGAACCACCCGGGCCACGAGGTGGCTCCGAACGCGTCGGTGTGGGGGATCGCCCGCTTCATCCAGTCGAAGTGCCACAGGTAGAGGCCATAGGACACGGTGCCCACCCACGCCAGCGGCCGGATCGACCAGACGGCGCGCAGCCCCCGGCGCTCGCTCGGGCCGAACACGGCCGGCACGAGGAGCAGCAGGGTCATGGCGGCGAGCACGAGCTGGCGCCGCTGCCAGAACCACCCGACGTAGCCGACCTCGAAGCTCGCCGCAGGGCCGACAGCCACCGCGTACCAGGTGAACAGGGCGAGCGCCGCGAGCCACCACGGCTCGGCCCAGCGCGCCAGCGCGTCGAGGCGGGAGCGGAGGCGCTCGTCGTGGGCGGCCCACGCCGAGACCACGGCCAGGGCCATGCCGGAGGCGAACAGGTCGAGGTTCATCGGCAGCCACTGGAACGACAGGCCGCGGTAGGAGGGCGCCACCCGCTCGATCGCCTCCCGCGCCACGAACGCCGATGCGAACAGCACGGCGATGGCGCCGAGCTGCACCCCGACCCGCGCTCGGAGCCCGCGCCCGCCGAGTCGGGCGAGCAGGGCGGCGAAGGCGGGCACGAGCAGGTAGAAGCTCATCTCGGTGCAGAGGCTCCACGCTTGCACCACGCCGCCGAGCGCCGTCTCGCGGGAGTAGCTCTGCACGAACAGGTAGTAGCGCCACCAGTCGTCGCCGAGGCGGAACGAGCCGAGCGCCCAGAAGGTGGAGAGCACCACCCAGTACGCCGGGACGATGCGCAGCACCCGCCGCCACCAGAACGCCACGGCCCGCTGGCCCCGCCGTCCGGCCAGGTGAGCGGCCGCGAACGGTCGGTAGATCAAGAAGCCCGAGAGCACGAAGAACACGGCGACACCGCTGTCGCCCACCGCGGCGAGCTCGTGCGCCAGCCCGTGGCGGACCCCGCCGGCGAGGTTGTCCGCGTGGTGCACCACCACCATCGCCGCCGCGATCGCTCGGAGGATCTCGAAGCCGGGGAAATACCCGCCCGGACGAGCGGGTCCGGTAGCTTCGGGTGCGTCGCGTGCCGCTGAGGCCGTGGTCATCGAGCTCCCGCCCCGACCGCTCGGGGTCCGAGCACGTGCACCGGGGTCGCTCGCTCCACGCCGCCGATTCTTCCACGCCCACCCTGCAGGACGGTTCCTCCTCCATGTCCGACGAGACGTCAGCGACGACGCCCGAGACGACCGCCGGCGACCAGCAGGTCGTCGTCATCGGCGCCGGCCCCGCCGGCCTCACCGCCGCCTTCCAGTTCCACAAGCACGGGATCGCCTCGACGATCCTCGAAGCCGACGACATGGTGGGCGGGATCTCCCGCACCGCCCAGCGCGACGGCTGGCGCTTCGACATCGGCGGCCACCGGTTCTTCACCAAGGTGCAGCCCGTGGAGGACCTCTGGCACGAGATCCTCCCCGACGAGGAGTTCCTGATGCGGCCTCGCAAGAGCCGCATCTTCTACAAGGGCAAGTACCTCGACTACCCGCTGCGAGCGTTCAACGCCCTGAAGAACGTCGGCTTCCTCGAGGCCACCGGCTACGTGTTCTCCTACGCCTGGGCCCGCATCCGTCCACCGAAGGACCAGACGAACTACGAAGGCTGGCTCGTCGCCCGGTTCGGATGGCGGCTCTACCGGGCGCTCTTCAAGACCTACACCGAGAAGCTCTGGGGCGTCCCGGTCAGCGAGATGCCTGCCGACTGGGCCGCGCAGCGGGTCAAGGGCCTCTCGCTCGGCAACGCCATCGTCAACGCGCTGATGCCCAAGCGGAACCAGAAGGACATCACCTCGCTCATCGAGGAGTTCCAGTACCCCAAGTACGGGCCCGGGCCATGATGTGGGAGGTCTGCCGGGACAAGGTCGTGGCCGACGGCTCCGACGATCGTCGATGGAGACCACCGTGACCAAGGTCCGCCACGCCGACGGCAAGGCCACGAGCGTCGAGGCCACCGACCGCGGACGGCACCGTCACCGTCGCATCCCGTGCACGCGAGGTCATCTCCTCGATGCCGATCTCCCAGCTCCTCGAGGCCATGGACCCGCCGGTCCCCGACGAGGTCCGGGCCGCCGCGGAGGACCTCCGCTACCGCGACTACATGATCGTGGCGCTGGCCATGCGCGACGAGCTGGTCGACTTCGACGACAACTGGATCTACATCCACGAGCCGCAAGGTCCGCACCATGCGGATCCAGAACTTCGGCTCCTGGTCGCCGTACATGGTCAAGGAGGGGCGCAACACCCTCGGCCTCGAGTACACGGTCTGGGATGGGCGACGACGAGTGGAACGCCGACCGACGAGTGGCTCATCGAGCGGGCCAAGGACGAGCTCGAGCAGCTGGGCCTGTGCAAGGCCGGCGACATCGACGACGGTTGGGTCGTCCGCCAGCCCAAGGCGTACCCGATCTACGACGAGCGCTACCGGGCCAACGTCGACGTGCTGCGCGGGCTGGCTGGCCGAGCACGCGTCGAACGTCCACCCGGTCGGCCGCAACGGCATGTTCCGGTACAACAACCAGGACCACTCCATGTTCACGGCCATGCTCACGGTCGAGAACATCGTGCACGGGCACCACCCACGACGTGTGGGAGGTGAACGTCGAGGAGGAGTACCACGAGGAGGCGACCTCGTCGGTCAAGGAGCGCTTCATCGCCGAGAAGGCCGCCGGCAGCCACGGCACCGGCCGCGACGCCCCGGTGATCAAGCGCGAGGTCCTCGAGGCCCACGGCCGCATCCCCACCGACGACCCCACCGACTGACCCTCTCTCCCCCTCGTCCTCTCCTCCCTCCTCTCCCCTCCCTCCCTGCCCCTCCCTCCCTGCCCCTCAGCCCCACCCACACGAACTTCTGGCGTGATCGGGCCCACTGCGGGCCGATCCCCGCCAGATGGTCGACCGGGCTGCCGCCACCCCTCCGAACTTCTGGAGCGAACGCGCCTGCTCCGGGCGCAAGGGCGCCAGAAGTTCAGGATGTTTGGGTGGGGGTGGAGTTGGATGTTGGGGTGGGGGTGGCTCGCTCGGGTGGAGGGAGCGGGTCGGGGCGGTGCAGCAGGGTGGCGCCGGCGATGATCAGCATCGGGATGACGGGCACCTTGAACCGCTGGTCGCCGAAGAACGCCAGCGGCACCAGCGCGGTCATCAGGGCGCACCCCACCAGGGCGAGGGCCTCGGGGCGGCGCGACCGCACCAGCTGCACGCAGCCGACCAGGCCGGCGGCGACCACCAACCAGTAGATGGCGTCCGCGAGGCGGATGAGCCGGGACTCCGTCGGGATGGCCATCCAGCGGTCCTGGCGGTACAGCTGCACCGCGAACAGGGCGTCGTGGTCGCCGTCGCGGATCCACGTGTAGTACGTGCGGCTCCACAGCAGCCACGGCTCGCGGTCGAGGTTGTCGATGAAGCCGCGCACCGCGATGCGCTGCTTCTCCTTGTCGCTCGCCAGCTCGGCGGGGAGGCCGTCGAGGAACTCGTGATCGGTCTGGCAGGCCTCGAGGGTCTGGAACGCGCCCGTGGCCCCGTCGGCGTGGCCGATGCAGAGGTTGTCGCCCGTGTTGGTGGAGATCGGGACGAACGCGTGGAGCCGCACCGCGTTGCGGATCGTCCACGGCGCGATGCACGCCACCACCCCCACGAGCAGCGCCGCCGACCAGCGCAGCACCACCGCGTGGTCCTTCCGGGCCAGCACCCAGCACCCGATCACCACGGGGATCACCGCCAGCGAGATGGGCCGGACCATGATGGCCAGGCCCAGCAGCAGGCCGCAGGCGAGGGCCCGGCGCGTCGTGAAGGCGACCGTCCAGGGCCGGTGCAGGAGCGTGGCGAGGAAGGCCAGGAAGAGGAAGTTGTAGAGCGTCTCGCCCAGCACGACGCCGGTGTGGAAGATCAGGTTCGGGTAGATCCCGAACACCGCGGCCGCCACCACGCCCGCCACCGGTCCGGCGAGGCGGCGAGCTACGTGGGCGCACAGCACGATGGAGGCGGTGCCGAGCACCACCTGCACGTAGGCCACCGCCAGCCAGGCTGCATCGGTGATGGGCGAGCTGGCCCAGTCGACGATGCCGACGAACCACGGGTACCCGGGCGGGTAGTACGCGGTGGGGTCGCCGGTCAGGCCCTCGACCATCCCGTGGCCCCGGGCGATCTGGTCGCCGTAGCCCAGGTAGCGGGCGGGGTCGAGGAAGAAGGCGTTCGGGCCCGTCGGCGCCCGCGAGGCCCAGGCCACCCAGGCGAGGCGCAGGCCGAGGCCGACCACCGTGGCCGCGGCGAGCACCCGGCGGTAGCGCCGCTCGGTCACGCCCGCCGCTGGCGCCAGTGCCGGAGGCGCAGCTTGATCCCCCACAGGGTGACCCGTGCCATGGACTCGGCCATGATCTTCACCGACATCTTCGAGGTGCCCTCGGCGCGGTCGACGAAGGTGATCGGCAGCTCGTCGAGGCGCAGGCCGGCGTGCACCATCCGGAACGCCGTCTCGTTCTGGAAGGCGTAGCCGTTGGCCCGGGTGCCGTCGATGTCGATCGCCTCGAGGGTGGCGGCCCGATAGGCGCGGAAGCCGCCCGTGGTGTCGCGGATCGGCAGCTGGAGGACGAAGGCCGTGTACCGGTTGCCGTAGCGGCTGAGCAGGCGGCGGTGCAACGGCCACCCCGGGGTCGAGCCGCCCGGGACGTACCGGCTCCCGATGGCGCAGTCCACGCCGTCGTCGACGGCCGACAGCAGCTCGGGGATCACGGCGGGGTCGTGGGAGAAGTCGCAGTCCATCTGGACGACGACGTCGTAGCCGGCGTCGATCGCCCAACGGAAGCCCTGGCGGTAGGCAGCCCCGAGGCCCTCCTTGCCGGGACGGTGGATCACCTCGACGCGCCCCAGCTCGGCACCGACGCGATCGGCGATCTGGCCGGTGCCGTCGGGGCTGTCGTCGTCGACCACGGCCAGGTCGACCGCAGGGACGGTGGCGCGCACCGCTCGGAGGAAGCGCTCCACGTTCTCGGCCTCCTGGTAGGTGGGGACCACGACCACGGTGCGCACGGTCGGCGAGGCTACCGCTCAGCCCCCCGGAGCCGGGCACGGGGCGCCGCCCTCACGCCGTCGGTACACCTCGAACATCACCGGGTCGGTGGCCGGGTCGCCACGGTCGGCTCGGTACTCCCCCACCAGGCAGAAGTCGCGTCGCACCACCTCGTTGGGAGCATCGGGGCCGAGCACCCGCGAGTCGTTGGGCTCGTCCCAGGCGTCCCACACGTGGCTCAAGATGAGCCAGTCCGAGCTGGCCACCTCGTCGGCCAGCCCCGAGTCGGGCGCGTTGGCCATCCCCGGGTCCATCTCGATGTAGCGGGTCCCCGGCACCAGGTCGGCCAGCAGGTAGTAGAGGTACGCGTCCGAGTACGGCGTCTTGCGGAGGTCGGCGGTGCCGACGAAGAGCCGCTCTCCCGGCTGCATCTGAGGTCCCACCTCGTCGAGCATCCGCTGGGCGGCCGGGGCGATGTCCTTCGCCCCCAGGTAGAACGTGCGGCCCCGATAGGTGACCGGGTAGCCGAACACCTCGCCGTTCGCGCTCTGGCGCACGAGGTCCACGTAGGTCCGGGCGGTGAAGTGCGGGATGACGACGAGGGGCAGCAAGGCGACGGCGAGCACCGCCATCGTCGGGGCGAGCTGGCGCCGGCGGCCGATGGGGCCCACGTGCGAGAGCGCCTCGGCGATGGCCGCTGGGAGGAACGCGAGCGTCACGCACGACACCCAAGCCAGGTGGGTCGTGTCGGCGCGCTGGAGCGCCTGGGGCATGAGCCCGAGCCCGAGCAGGCCCACGGTGAGCAGCACGCGCGGCCGCCAGGCTTCCGGTTCCGCCCGCACGCGCCACGCGCCCACGGCCACCACGAACGCGGTGGCGAGCGGGAGCAGGAAGAACCACACGAACGCTTGGGCCGGCGAGCGCAGCGCGGGCAGCGGCCACGGCTGCGGGCGCAAGAGCGCCACCTTCTGGAGGGCGCCGTCGAAGGTGTCCCAGGAGGGGGGCCGCGGCAGGGAACGTCCGCCGCGCAGGTCGAACACCGGCTCGAGGAACATCCCCCGGATGGCGTTGCCCGGTCCGGCCCAGACCAGGTGGACCACGTACAGGGCCAGGACGGGCACGGCCCCGGTGGCCCAGCGGACCCAACGCGGGCGCCCGAGGCCCCAGAGGAGCCCGCTGGTGGCCAGCGCCACCGCCACCACGACGTCGGGGCGGAAGAGCAGGCCCAGCCCGGCCAGCACGCCCGACGCGAGGAGCATGCGGTCGGCGTGCCGCTCGGCACGCGCCGGCTCCACGCCGACGACCTCGCCCGCGGTGAGCCAGCGCCGAGCCCGCAGCCCGCACCACGTGGACGCCACGACCAAGGCGACCGCACCGTCCCAGGCCAGCGCGGTCAGCCCGATCGCGGTGGTGGTGAGCAGCACGCCGAGCAGGCCGCTGGCGACCGCCACCTTGCGACCCCACGGGCGGGCGAGCGCCATCACGCCGAACGTGATGCCGACGAGCTGGAGGAGCCCGAAGATCCGCTCGGCGGTGATCGAGACGCCGAAGGCCCAGAACCACCCGGCCAGCGCCCACAGGGAGCCCGGGCCGTAGAGGTGCAGGAAGTCGCGGTGGGGCACGTCGCCGGCGAGCACCCGCTCGGGGAACACCAGCATGAACCCCTCCTCCATCGGCGGGCCCTGGTAGCGCAGGAGCGCCCGCAGGGGGAGGGCGAAGGCGAGGGCGACGAGCGCGACGGCCGTGGCGGTCTGCCACGTGGGGCGTCGGCGGGCCCAGCCGGGCAGCGGGGACGAGGTGGTGGGGGCGGTCATGGCGAGGGGGTGCCCGGGCGAGAGCGGAGCAGGCGGCCGAGCAGGGCGTCGAACGCCACCGCGGCCGCCACCAGCACGACGAGGTCGCCGACCGTCCGGAAGCGAACGTGACCGTAGACGGCGACGGCGGTCAGGCTCACGACGGCCAGCATCGACACGAGCGGCCAGATCGGCACCCGTCGACGGCGCAGCACCACCAGCCCGACCAGGGCCGGCGCGAGCAGCAGGCGGTACGCCCACAGGCCGCGGATCGACCAGTCGTAGGGCCGGCCCTCGAACTGGAGCGCCCGCGCCGTGGT
>JAGQSL010000146.1:14450-16719 GCA_020439525.1 Acidimicrobiales bacterium
ACCTCCTCCTGGCAGTTGAACGACCAGTACCCGATGAGCGGTCCCCGATAGGTGTCGTCGCAGTTGGCGTAGAAGAGGACCTCCTCGCTGTTCGTGGAGATCGGCACGGTCTCGGCGAACTGCACCAGGTTGCGCACCGTCCACGGGGCCACGAGGCCGAGGGCCACCGCCCCCATGAGGATGCCGTGGCGAACCCACGGTGCGCCGCTGCGGGCTCGGCCGACCACGAGGGGCAGGCAGAGGAAGGGCAGCAAGGCGATCGCCTCGCCGCGGGCGAGCACCGCGAGGCCGACGGAGGCGCCGAGCAGCACGGCATCTCGGGCACGGGGCTCGTCGCGCCACCGGTACGCGAACAGCAGGGCGGCTCCCACGAGCGCGGTGTAGAGGCCCTCGGGCCAGAGGGTGCCGTCGATGACGAGCAGGTTGGGGTACAGGGCGGTGAGCCCGGCGGCGATCAGGCCCGCCCGCGGGCCGGCCAGGCGCCGGGCGAGCAGCCCGGCCACCACCACCACGAGGACGCCGGCCACCGCCGCCATGGCCTTGTGCGACAGGTAGCCCCGCGCGCCGAGGAGCGAGGCCGGGGTGAGCCACAGCGTGAACAGCGGCGGATGGATGGCGGAGGGGACGAAGCGCCCCTCGGTGAGCCACTGGATGGGTTCGCCGAAGCCGACCCGGTCGGCGAGCATGTTGGCCTGGGCGTGGTAGTAGAAGGGATCGCCGTTGCCGGGGTCGCGGCTCGTCACGGTGCCGATCGCCCAGAGGCGGCTGGCGAAGCTGGCCAGCGAGATGGCCCAGAGGCCGCCGAGGAACCAGCCGAGCGGCCGGTCCCGGTAGCGCATCGCCGGGCGCTCCACCAGGTACCAGGTGATCGTGGCCAGCGCGACGGTGACGGCGAGCGTCCAGGCGAGGGTCGGCCAGAAGGCGACGGCGAACTGCCCGCCGGGGTGGCGCGAGGCCTGGGCGATCTCGGGGGCGGCGAGCGGGCTGCTCACCCACCGACCGATCACCCAGATCTGCCACAGGTAGATGCCGTAGGAGATGCGACCGAGGAACTGCATGGGCCGCGCGCGCAGGGTGGCACGGACCGCGCCGCCCGCCTCGCGGCCGAACGTCGCCGGGAGCACGCACAGGGCCGCCACCAGCAGGTACGCCCCGTGGCGAGCGAACTCGCCGGCGGGCCCGTGCGCCAGCGCGGTGCGCGACAGCCCGAGCCCGTAGCCGGCCAGGAGGAGCACCCCGAGGGCCCCGAGGGCGCAGGCCCCGGCCGCGCCCCGCCGGGTCAGCAGGCGATCGAGGCGACCGGCCAGCCCGGCGCCCGGGCCCCGATCGTCGAGCTCGACGCGGAGCACGGCGAGGGCCATGCCGACCGCGAACAGGTCGAGGTGGTTCGGCAGCCACGCAAGCTGTTGGGTGTAGGCGTTGGCCGCGGCACCGGGCTGGTACGGCGACGAGAGCACGACGACCGCCAGCCGGAAGCCCTGGGCGATGACCGCCAGGGCGCCGAGGACCAGCCACTGGCGGCGCAGGCGAGCACCACGGTCGCCACGGTTGCGCCGGGCGATCGCCCAGGCCAGCGCCGGCAGGAAGAGGTAGAAGGCCATCTCGGTGGCCAAGGTCCAGGCCTGCGGGAACGGGCCGGCCAGGCTGTCGCGCCAGTAGACCTGCGTGAAGGTGGCGAACCGGGCGAGGTCGCGCAGCGGCACCGACGTGGCCCCTGCGGCGGCGGCGCTGAAGTCGGTGGTGGGCAGCACCAGGCCGCCCACCGCCGGGAGCAGGAAGGAGGCCGCTACCACCACCCAGTAGGCCGGCACGATCCGCAGCAGACGGTGGCGGAGGTAGCGCCGGGTGCGGGGACGGGGCTCGGCCCGCAGCAGCGAACGGGCGAAGGGCCGGTAGAGCAGGTAGCCGGAGAGGACGAAGAACACGGCCACGCCCACGTCGAGGCGGGCGAGCAGGCCGCCGAAGGGACCGCGGTTTCCCATGGCGTTGAGCGACACGTGGGTCACCAGCACGGCCAGGGCGGCGACGGCGCGCAACCCCTCGACCTCCCGGTTGCGGCTGCGCAGCGACCCGGGCTCGGGACCGGGGGCCGCGACCTCGGGCGCGGCGGTGCTCGTCGCAGCCATGGCGGGCCATCCTAGGGGTGGGCTCCGGGTCGCCCGGGGACGGGGCAGGCCCTCCACTACCGTGGCCCGGTGCCCGTCGACGACCGCCGCGACCGCCCCGGTCGCGACCTCCGGTGGCTCGTCGTCGCCGCGATCGTGGCGCT
>JAGQSL010000146.1:16767-28125 GCA_020439525.1 Acidimicrobiales bacterium
GCGACCAGGCGCAGGCCGAGCTGCGGATGCGCTCGCTGCTCGGCCAGCCGCCGCTCGTGGGTGCGGCGGGCCGGATCCAAGACGAGGCGATGCGCCAGGGGAACCATCCGGGTCCGCTCATGTTCTGGGCCACCTGGCCGCTCTACGTCGTGCTCGGGCGCTCGGCGTGGGCCTTCGAGGCCGCCACCGCGATCGTCAACGCCGTCTGGCTCACCACGTCCGTCTGGCTCGTCCGCCGGCGGGCCGGGTGGGGTGCCACCGCGTGGTTCGGCGCGGTCGCGCTCGTCCTGATCGGCGGCTTCGGCCTCGATGCGCTGTCGCAGCCGTGGAACCCGTGGGTGTCGCTGCTGCCCTTCGCGGTGCTCCTCCTCGCCACCTGGTCGGCCATCGAGGGCGACCGCTGGGCGGCCGTGCTCGCCGTCGCCGCCGCCAGCTACGCGCTGCAGGGGCACATCGGCTACCTCCCCCTCGTGGTGCCCCTCGCCGGCGTCGCGGTGCTGGCCGCGGCATGGCACGGCTGGTCCGCACCGACCGACGACGGTGGGCGAGCACCGGGCCGCCGGGCGGTTCGGGCCGTGGTGCCCGTGGGTGCGGCGATCGGCGCCGGCCTCCTCCTCTGGTCGGGGCCGCTCGTCGACCTCGCCACCCGCTCGCCCAGCAACGTGTCGAAGCTGATCGCCAACTTCTCCGAGCCCTCGGACCCGCCGATCGGGCTCGCCCGGGGCCTCGAGGCCACCTTCCAGGCCGCGAACCCGTTCGGGGCCTGGGTGTGGGGCGGTTCGGCCGTCGAGGGCAGCGCGTGGCCGGGCAAGCTCCTCGTGCTGGTCTGGGCCGTGGTCGCGGTGCTCGTCGCCCGCCAAGGCCGCCGACCGGCCCTGGCACGCCTCAACGCCCTGCTCGCCGCGACCCTCCTCGTCGGGATGCTCGCCGTCACCCGGATCTTCGGGGCGCTCTACCTGTACACGTTCCGCTGGATCGTCGTGATCGTGGCCATGCTCGTGTTCTCGCTCGGCTGGGGCCTCGCCCTGCTCCTCCCCCGCCCGACGCCAGCCGCCACCCGTCGCCTCGTCGCGCTCGGCGCGGTCGCGATCGTGGCCCTGAGCCTGGTGACCTCCGTCCGCGTCGCTCGCCAGGACATCCCCTACGACCAGTCCAGCCGCTCGGTGGCCGGCCTGGCGCCCGAGGTGGCGGCCCAGCTCGACCCGGCGGCGCGCTACCAGGTCCGCTGGGACGACCCGGCCTACCTGGGCGGGATCGGCTTCGGGCTGCTGCTCGAGCTCGAGCGACGGGGCTTCGACGTGGGCGGCGAGGCTCGCTTCTCCGCGGCCATCGAGCCGCACCGGGTGGCCTGCCCCGGCGACTACGACGCCCTCCTCACGGTCGTGACCGGCGAGTCGCGCCTCGCCGAGTGGCGGGCGAAGCCCGAGGCGCGCGAGCTGGCGGCCACCGACCCTCGGCGCGACCGCGCCGGGTGGGATCGCGCCTTCGCCGAGCTGCTCGCCATCCAGCGCGAGCGCAACGGGCCGGACTACGACCCGGCCGACCTCGAGGCCCAGTTCAACCTGCTCCTGCTCTCGGGCGACCAGCCTGCGGAGGTCACCGACCTCGCCGGTGAGCTCGTCCTCGGCGGCGTGCCGTCTGCGGTCTTCCTCCAGGATCCGCCGCCGCCCGACGTGCTCGACCCGAGCGACGGCCGCAACGACCCCTGCTTCCGCTGAGCGGCCTCAGCGCGCCGGCGGCGAGACGGGTCGCGCCCACCGGGCGAACTCGATCGCCCCGAGCGCCCCCAGCACCACGACGGCCGGCTCCGCCGCGGCGCGAAAGCGCGGGTTCCCGTAGGTGGCCGCCACCACCAGGAGCGAGCACGCCACCGGCACCAGCAGGAGCCAGCGCTGGCGCGAGGCCCGGCGCGCCGCCGCCAGGACCAGCCCCACCACGCCGAGCACGGCCAAGACCTGGAACGAGCGCGTCCCGCGCCCGTCCCACACCGGGTTGCGACCCTCGGCGAACGCGAAGTTGCGCTGCTGCTCGAAGCGATAGAGCCCGACCGTGCGGCCCACGCGGGCCGCGACCACGCCGGGGAGCTCGCCGCGGTGCTCCTGCACGTAGGCGAGCCCGTCCGCTCGCAGCTGGGCCGCCGCGTCGGCTTCGTTGGGGTGGCGGGCCAGGTCGAACCCCGAGAAGCACCCGGCCCGGGCGGCGTCGCGGTCGTGGCCGTCGAGCGCCACATCGGTGACCCACAGCCCCCGGAACGGCCCGCCGTAGGCCGCGTCGCAGTTGGCGCCGCGAGCGACCGAGCCCGAGTTGTTCGTGAGGGGGACCAGCTCGCCGTCGAACGCCACCGCGTTGCGCGCCGTCCAGGGGAGGAGGACCACGAGGGCGCCGACGAGGCCCGCCGCCGCTCGGACCAGCACCGGCCGTCGGCCGGCACCGGCGCGGACCCCGAGGGCGAGGACGACGGCGAGCAGGACGAGGCCGATCAGCAGCAGCTCCGAGCGCACCATCGCGCCGAGGCCGGTGAGCAGGCCCAGCGCGGCCGTGCGTCGCCACGACGGGCGATCGATCGCGGCGAGGGCGGCGAGGACGAGCGCCGCGCCGGCGAACGATGCCAGCGGCTCGGCCATGAGCGAGACGTCGGCGTTCCACAGCCCGGGATGGACGGCGCCGATGGCGGCGGCCAGGTACCCGGCGCCATCGGTGCCGCCGAGCCGGCGAGCGAGCAGCCCGATGAGCCCCACGGTGAGCGCGCCGACCCCGCACAGCACCACGCGCTGGCCCTCCGTGCCCGCGATGCCGGCCTTGGACGCCACCGCCAGCACCACGGGTAGCGCCGGTGGGTACTCGGCGGTGGCGATCTCCCGGCCCTCGAGGGCCTCGTAGGGTCGGATGTAGCCCCGCCCGTCGGCGAGGTTGGCGCCGAGCAGGTGGTAGGCCCGGGCGTCGCCGAGCGCCGGCACGGGCGGCGCGCTGTTGCGCAGGGCGTCGACCCGCACCACGAAGGCCACCACCACGAGCAGCCCCAGCAGCACGGCGGTGCGGGCGGGGGGCACGATGCGGCCCGCCGAGGTGGTGGGGGCTGCGGTCACTTCCCCCGCAGGCGGATGCGCAGGAGGATCCAGAGGGCGGCGACGCCGTCGGTCCACTGGATCTTCTTGCCCTCCTCGCGGCCCCGAGCACGGTACGAGATCGGCACCTCGAAGATCCGCTCCTTCATGGCCAGGAGCTTGCCGGTCAGCTCGGCCTCGATCCCGAAGCCGTCCGAGCGGAGGTCGACGCGGCGCCAGTGGTCGGTGGGCGCCACCTTCAGGCAGGTCTCGATGTCGGTGAGCCAGGCGTCGAAGAGCAGCGACGCCCACAGGGCCAGCATCTTGTTGCCGATCACGAACCAGAACGAGTAGGCGGCGTGGCCGCCGTACGAGCGGGCGCCGTAGACCACCTTGGCGTCGCCGTCGAGGATCGGCTGCACCAGGGCCGGGAAGTCGGCCGGGTCGTACTCGAGGTCGGCGTCGAGGATGGTGAGCAGCTCGCCCTTCGCTTCGGCGATCCCCCGCCGCAGCGCAGCGCCCTTGCCCTGGTTCGGGCGCTGCACGTAGAGGGTGACCGCACCGGACTCGACGAGGTCGGCGATGGTGTCGGTGCACCCGTCGGTCGAGCCGTCGTCGACCACGACCACCTCGGTCTCGATCGGCATGTCGACGGCCAGGAGGCGGTCGAGGGCGGTGCGCAGGGTGGCCCGCTCGTTGTACACGGGCATGACGATCGTGAGGGTGGTCATCGTCGGGCTCCCGATCAGTGGGGCCAGGTGGCCGGATCGTGGTGGAAGAGGGGCTGGGTGAGCCGGCCCAGCTTGGCGAGGATGAGCGCCTTGATGATCAGGTTCCGGACGAACCACGGCAGCGAGGCGAGCTGACGGCCCACGTTGCGGGCGCGGGCCATCGCGCCGCCCAGGGGCTCGCGCCGGTAGTGGGTCATGGACTCGGACCGGCCGAGGTAGCGCCACGAGCTGCTCGTGAGGAGCGACACGGCGATGGCCCCGGTGACGCCCACCGACGAGAACGAATCGTGGATCAGCAGGTCGCCGCCCGGACGCACCCGGGCGCTCCAGCGACGGATGTCGTCGAGCGCGGGCCCGAAGCGGTGGGCGCCGTCGATGTAGAGGAGGTCGATGTCGCCGTCGACGTCGCCGAGGGCGTCGTGGGAGAACTTGCGCACGTGGCGCACCCGGTCGCGCACGCCGGCGCGCTCGAGGTTCGCGTTGAACACGTCGTGGTCGACCGACGCCTGCTCCTCGAACCCCTCGAACTCGTGGGGGCCCCGATCGTTGCCGGCGTGCGGGTCGATCGCCACCAGCTCCACGCCCGCCTCGGCGGCGGTGGCGAGCACGATCATCGAGCGCCCGCGGAACGAGCCGATCTCCACGATGCGGCCGCCCGGAGCGACCGTCCGGGCGCAGGTCCACAGGCGCCGGGCCTGGCCCGGCGTCATCCACCCCTCGACCTCCGAGACCACCTCGGTGACCTCGTCGAAGGTGGTGGCGGCGGGCGTGGACATGGACGGGTGCCTCCGGGGGGATGAGCGGTCGGGGCCGATCACCTCGGCGGGGAGGGCCGGCACTAGGGTGCCAGGGGTGCCCGGGACCGGGCATCGACCGGCGAGCAGCGTACTGCACTCCCCCCACAGGACCCGCCACCCGTCACGATGACCGATCCCTCCGACCACCGCCAGAAGCTGGGCGACCTGGCTGCCGCCGCCGGGCTCCGACGCATCCACCTGCTCGCGTGGCGCGACCTCGACGACGTGGAGGCCGGCGGCTCGGAGGTGCACGCCGCCGAGGTGGCCCGCCACTGGGCGGAGGCGGGCATCGAGGTCGTCATGCGGACCTCCTACGCCCAAGGCCATCCGCCTCGGGCAGTGCGCGACGGCTACCAGGTGATCCGCAAGGCGGGCCGGTACCTGGTGTTCCCGCGGGCTGCGCTGAGCGAGGCCAGCCACCGCTACGGGCGCCGAGACGCCCTCGTCGAGATCTGGAACGGCATGCCGTTCTTCTCGCCGCTGTGGGCCACCGGGCCCCGCGTCGTGTTCCTCCACCACATCCACGCCGACATGTGGAAGATGGTGCTGCCACCGAACCTCGCCCGCCTCGGCGACACCCTCGAGCGCCGGGTCGCACCGCGCCTCTACCGCTCCTCGCGGATGATCACGCTGTCGCCGTCGTCGAAGCAGGAGATGCTCGATGTCGGGTTCCGCGACGAGCTCGTCGAGATCGTGCCCCCGGGGATCGACGCCCAGTTCTCCCCCGGTGGCACCCGGTCGGCCACCCCGCTCGTGGTCGGCGTGGGCCGCCTGGTGCCGGTCAAGCGCTTCGACCGGCTGATCCGAGCGGTCGTCGCCGCCCGTCGATCGGCCCCCGACCTCCAGCTCGTCCTCGTCGGCACCGGGCCCGACCGCCACGACCTCGAGGCCCTCGTCGACGAGCTCGGCGCGAGCCCGTACGTGCGCTTCGCCGGCCGCGTGGAGGACGACGAGCTCGTCGACCTGTACCGCTCGGCGTGGATGGTCGCCTCCTCCTCGGTCCGCGAGGGGTGGGGCATGACGCTCACCGAGGCCGCGGCGTGCGGCACTCCCGCGGTGGCCACCCGCATCCCCGGCCACGTCGACGCCGTCGCCGAGGGCCGCAGCGGGCTGCTGGCCGACGACGACGCCGACCTGGCCCGCCACCTCGCCCGCATCGCCACCGACGCCGGCCTGCGCGACCGCCTGTCGTCGGGCGCCATCGAGCACTCGGCCACCTTCTCCTGGGCCAACACCGCCACCCGCATCCTCGAGGTGCTCGCCGACGAGGCGCTCGGCCGACCCGGCCTCGGTCGATCGAGTTGAGGAGCGGCCTGCGGCGCCGCCTGCGCGAGGCGGTGCCCACGGCGATCCTCGCCGTCACCATCTACCTCCCGCTGCTGCTGACCAAGCCCGGGCGCGTCGGCGCCGACACCAAGACCTACCTCTACCTGGACCCAGGGCGGATGCTGGCCCGGGCCTCGTCGATGTGGGACCCGAACATCGGCATGGGCACGGTCACCCACCAGAACATCGGCTACCTCTGGCCCATCGGCCCGTGGTACTGGCTGTTCGACCAGCTCGGCGCACCCGACTGGGTGGCCCAGCGCCTCTGGCTCGGCACGATCCTGTTCACCGCGGGCCTCGGGGTCCGGTTCATGCTGAAGGCGATCGGCCAAGAGGGCCCGCACGTCACCGCGGCCACGTTCATCTACGCCCTCACCCCATACGTGCTCAGCCTGGCGGCGCGGCTGTCGGTCATCCTGCTGCCCTACGCGGGGCTCCCGTGGATGATCGGGCTCACCGTGCTGGCCCTGCGGCGGGGCGGATGGCGGTACCCGGCCCTGTTCGGCCTGCTCATCGCGACGGTCGGCAGCGTCAACGCGACCGCCCTCATCCTCGCGGGCGTCGGGCCGGTGCTCTGGCTGCTCCACGAGGTGGTGGTGACCCGCGAGGCCCGGGTCCGCGACGCCCTCGCCACGGCGGCGCGCATCGGGGTGATGACCATCGGCTGCTCGCTGTGGTGGATCGCCGGGCTCTGGGCCCAGGGCGGCTACGGCATCGACATCCTGCGCTACACCGAGACCGCCGAGACCGTGGCGACCGCGTCGCTGTCGGTCGAGGTGCTCCGGGGCCTCGGCTACTGGTTCTTCTACGGGGAGGATCGCTACGGGCCGTGGATCGCCCCGTCGCGCTCCTACACGCAGCGCATCGACCTGCTCCTGCTCACCTACGTGCTCCCCGCCATCGGGCTGGTGGGCGCGGCGGCGGCGCGCTTTCGGGAGCGGGCGTTCTTCCTGCTCCTGCTGGTGGCCGGCCTCTTCCTCGCCGTCGGGGCCCACCCGTGGGACGATCCGGCACCGGCCGGGCGGGCGGTGCGGGCGTTCCTCGAGTCCGACGCCGGCCTGGCCATGCGCAGCCTCCCGCGGGCGGCGCCCCTCGTGGTGCTCGCCCTGGCGGTGTTCGCCGGTTCGCTCGTGGCGGCCATCGGGCGGCGACGCCCGCCGCTCGCCCGTCCGCTCGCCGCCGGGCTGGTGGTGCTGGCCGTGGCCGGGCTGCCCCCGCTCTGGCGAGGCCAGATGGTCGACGACAACCTCGATCGGGCCGAGGACCTCCCCACCTACTGGCTCGACGCGGCGCGCGCCCTCGACGAGCGCGACGACGGCACCCGGGTCCTCGAGATCCCCGGGGAGGACTTCGCGTCGTACCGCTGGGGCACCACCGTGGACCCGATCACCCCCGGGCTCATGGACCGCCCCTACGTGGCCCGCGAGCTGATCCCCTACGGCTCGCCGCCCAGCGCCGACCTGCTGAACGCGGTGGACCGCCGGATCCAGGAGCTGGTGCTCGAACCCGACTCGCTCGCCCCGATGGCCCGGTTCATGGGCGTGGGCGACATCTCCGTGCGGTCCGACCTGACCTACGAGCGCTACAACACCCCCCGGCCCCGGCGCCTCTGGGCCCAGCTCGGCGGGGCCGCCGGGCTCGGCGACCCCATCGGCTTCGGGGGCACCGAGCGCAACGTCCCGCGCGCCGACCTGCCGCTCCTCGACGAGCAGGAGCTGCTGACGCCGCCCGACGCCGAGGACCCCCCGCGGGTGGCGATCCTGCCGGTCACCGACGCCGAGCGGATCCTGCGCACGGCGAGCACGGACGAGCCGATCCTGCTGGCGGGCGATGGCGAGGGCCTCGTGGACCTCGCGGGCGCCGGGCTGGTCACCGGCCACGAGCTGGTGCGGTACTCGGGCTCGGTGACCCCCCACCCCGACGAGCTCGACCAGGCCCTCGCCGACGGCGCCGTGCTCGTGCTCACCGACACGAACCGACGGGCCGCCCGGCGCTGGGGCACGGTCCGCGACACCACCGGCATCACCGAACGCCCCGGGCAGGAGCCGCTGCGGGTCGATCCCAAGGACCAGCGCCTCGAGCTGTTCCCCGACGCCACCGACGACGCCGCCTCGGTGTCCGACGCCCGCGGCGGGGTGTGGGCGGAGGCCACGAGCTACGGCAACAGCGTCTCGCTCACCCCCGAGGACGATCCGAACAACGCGGTCGACGGCGACCGCGGCACGGCGTGGCGCATCGGCGGCTTCGGGCCCGCCACCGACGAGACGATCCGCCTCACCTACCGCGAGCCGATCACCGCCGATGCCATGAGCTTCCTCCAGGCGATCGGGGGCGTCCGCAACCGCTTCATCACGGAGGTCGAGGTCTCCTTCGACGGCGGCCCCCCGCAGCGCGTCGAGCTGGGCGAGGAGTCCCGCAGCGAGGACCCCGACAGCGACGGCCAGACGGTGCGCTTCGACCGGCGCACGTTCCGATCCGTCGACGTCACCGTCACGGCCACCGATCCCGACCACCTCCGGCGCTACGACGGCATCAGCTCGGTGGGCTTCGCCGAGATCGGGGTGACCGACCTCGAGACCGGCGAGCGCCCGGTGGCCGACGACCTCGTGCGGCTCCCCGTCGACCTCCTCGATGCCGTGGGCACCGGGGACCTGGACCATCCCCTGGCCGTCGTCCTCACCCGCCAGCGCACCGCCGGCACCGTCGCCGTGCGCTCGAGCCCCGAGCCGGCCATGGCCCGCACCTTCGAGCTGCCCAGCGACCGTCGCTTCCGCCTGGTGGGCCAGGTCCGCCTCTCGAACGCGGCCGGCGACAGCACGATCGATCGAGCCCTCGGCCTGCCCGATGCCGACCACGGTGGCGTCACCGCCACCTCGAAGCGCCGGCTCCCCGGCGGCCTGTCGAACCGGGCGATGAACGCCATCGACGGCGATCCCGACACCTGGTACTCGCCCGGGTTCCTCGACCAGCACGGCGAGTACGTCGACTACCGGCTCTCGGACCCGATCTCGTTCGACCACCTCGACCTCACGGTGCTGAACGACGGCCGCCACAGCGTGCCGCGCATCCTGCGCCTCGAGGTCGACGGCGAGCCGGTCCAGCGCATCGAGCTGCCCGACATCGCCGACGACCCCCAGCCGAACGCCCGCCACACCTTCCCGGTGGCGCTCGACCACCCGGTGACGGGCTCCCGGGTGACCCTCGTCGTCGAGGACGAGCTCCCTGCGGTGCGCGACGTCGAGACCCTCGACTGGTTCACGAACCGACCGCTCGTGATGCCCATGGGCATCGTGGAGCTGGGCATCGACGGGCTGGAGGCCCCGCCGCTCCCCGAGCGGATCGACGACACCTGCCGCGACGACCTCGTGAGCGTCGACGGCCGCCCGGTCTCGGTCTCGCTCTCGGGGACCACCGCCGACCTCCTCGCCGGGAACCCGATCGACCTCGTCGCCTGCGACGACGAGCCGCTCACGCTCCCGGCGGGCACGGTGGACCTCCGGACGGCACCGGGCGGCACCACCGGGCTCGACCTCGATCGGCTCGTGCTCCGCTCGGCGGCCGGCGGCGACGCCGACCCCAGCGACGCCCCGCTCGTCGATCCGGCGGTGACGGCAGACCGCCCCGACCTGGAGGTCGTCGACCAGGACCGCACGAGCGCCCACCTGCAGGTCCCGAAGGCCAGCGATGACTTCTGGCTGGTGCTGGGCCAGAGCTACAACGCCGGGTGGCACGCGACGGCGGACGGGAAGGACCTCGGGGCGCCCACGCTGGTGAACGGCTTCGCCAACGGCTGGCGCGTCCCCGCCGGCGAGGCCATCGACATCCGGGTCGAGTGGACGCCGCAGCGCGTCGTACGAGCCCTGCTCTGGGCGAGCGCCGCCTTCGTGGTCCTCGCGCTCGTGCTCGCCCTGCGCCCGCGGGGTCGCGCGACCGCTGACGAGGGCGGCTGGATCCCGCTCGACGAGCGCCCGTCGATGCCGCTCGCGCTCCGCATGGACCGGGTGCTCGCCTACGAGGGCCCCACCCCCTCGCTCGTCGGCACGGTCGTCTCCACCGTCCTCGCCATCGCGGCCGGCTGGGCCACCACCGGTGCGCTCGGGGCCGTCGTGCTGGGTGGAGCGGCGCTCGTCGCGCTCCGGCTGCGCCGGGCCCGCCCGCTGCTCACCATCGGCGGTCCCGTGCTCTTCGTCGGCACCGTGGCCTGGATGGCCGTCCGCCAAGCGACCCAGCACCTGCCACCCGGGTTCGACTGGCCCACGTACTTCGAGGGCGCGCAGGCACCAGCGTGGATCGCGGTGCTGCTCCTGGCCCTCGACGCGGTGGTGGAGCGGTGCTGGCTGCGGCGCTGGTGGCCGTCGGACCCCGATGAGCCCTCGCGAGCCGCACGGACCGATCGGTGAGCACGCCGCCGCTCCGCCGCGGACCCTCAAGGCTCCCTCGCCCAGGCCGATAGGACGTCCACGAGCAGGGCCCTGCGGGGCCGCGCACCTCGGGGGTCTCCAGTCATCAAGCGTCGATCCAGCACGTCCTCCGGTCCCGCCGGCGCTCCCGAGCGCCGGGCCGCGACCGAGCTCGCCCTCCTCGGCGTGGTCTGCGCCGTCGCCGCCGGCCTGGCGATGTCCACGCGGGTGTTCGACCGGGCGATCACGTGGGCCAGCGAATCCAGCGACCTGAACCTGAACGGGCTGTTCGCGCTGCTGGTGATGGTGCCCGTGGCCACCACGATCTTCGCTCGCCGCCGCTACAAGGACGCCGTGAGCGTCCGGCGCGAGCTCGTGCGCCTCTCGCTGCACGACGCGCTCACCGGGCTGCCGAACCGGATGCTGCTCGCCGACTGGCTCTCCGCCGACATCCAAGCCTCGCAGCGCACCAACTCCCAGGCCGCCGTGCTCTTCGTCGACCTCGACAAGTTCAAGCACGTGAACGACACCCACGGCCACGAGGTGGGCGATCGGCTGATGCGCTCGGTCGCCCAGCGCCTGCGCACGATGCTGCGGCCCGAGGACCGGGTGATCCGCTACGGCGGCGACGAGTTCGTCGTCCTCTGCCCGGACATCAGCAGCTCGAGCGCGGCCGAGAAGGTCGCCCACCGGGTGATCGAGATCATCGAGCAGCCCTTCACCATCGGCGACGACACGATGCGGATCTCGGCGTCCGTGGGCGTGGCGCTCGCCGAGCACCGGGGCGTGAAGCCCGAGGACGTGCTGCGCGACGCCGACGTGGCGATGTACCAGGCCAAGGCCCAGGGCTCCGGGCACGTGACCGTGTTCGACCGCTCGATGACCGGGACGCTGACCCCCGCCACGGCCGAGGAGCAGATCCGAGACGCCCTCGAGGCCGGCGAGTTCCACCTCCACTACCAGCCCGTGGTCGAGATGTCGACGGGTCGGATCGTCGGCGCCGAGGCCCTGCTGCGCTGGATCTCCCCCGACCGGGGCCCCATGTCGCCCGGCGAGTTCA
>JAGQSL010000147.1 GCA_020439525.1 Acidimicrobiales bacterium
CGATGTGGGCCATGATCCCGATGTTGCGGTAGCGCTCGAGTGGGATGTTCGCCATCTGCTTCGTCTCAGTTCACGTCGTGTTGCCGGTACATGCCACGACCGGGAACCACTGGAGGTGGACCCGGTCGGTGCGGAGCCCGGACCTGCGCCCGAGCGGTGGGTGGTGCGGGTTCGCCTACCAGCGGTAGTGGGCGAACGCCTTGTTCGAGTCGGCCATCTTGTGGAGGTCCTCGCGGCGCTTCACCGAGGCGCCGATGCCGTTGCTGGCGTCGAGGATCTCGTTCGCCAGGCGCTCGGCCATCGTCTTCTCACGGCGCTGCCGCGAGTAGCCGACGAGCCAGCGGATGGCGAGGGTGTTGGCCCGACGGGGCTTGACCTCGACGGGGACCTGGTAGGTGGCGCCACCGACGCGGCGGCTGCGCACCTCGAGCTGCGGGCGGACGTTGTCGACCGCCTTCTTCAGCACGCCCACCGGATCGTCGGTGCCGGACTTGGCCTGGACGATGTCGAGGGCGGTGTAGACGATCCGCTCCGCCGTGGAGCGCTTGCCGCGCTGGAGGACCTTGTTGACGAGCTGGGTCACCACCACCGACCGGTAGATCGGGTCGGGGGTGAGCTCGCGACGGGGGGCGGGACCCTTGCGGGGCATCTCAGCCTTCCTTCTTCGCGCCGTAGCGGCTGCGAGCCTGCTTGCGGTCCTTGACGCCCGAGGTGTCGAGGGTGCCGCGGATGATCTTGTAGCGGACGCCCGGGAGGTCCTTCACACGGCCGCCGCGCACCATCACGATCGAGTGCTCCTGGAGGTTGTGGCCCTCGCCCGGGATGTAGGCGGTCACCTCGACGCCGCTCGACAGGCGCACGCGGGCGACCTTGCGGAGCGCGGAGTTCGGCTTCTTCGGCGTGTTCGTGTACACACGGGTGCAGACGCCTCGGCGCTGCGGGGCGCCCTTGAGGGCAGGGGTCTTGCCCTTCGTGGGCTTGTCCTGGCGGCCCTTGCGGACCAGCTGCTGGATGGTGGGCACGAACGAACCTCTCGAGTCTGCGGGGCGGCGGCGCGACGGGACATCCGTCGCCGGGCCGGAGAGCCATGCTAGAAGGCCGGCGGAACGGCGAGCAAACCTGGCGCCCTAGGATGGCCCGTCGGTGCTGGCGCCGACGAACGGTCGCCTCGGAGCCCAGGGGGGCTGCGGCCGCTCGAACGGAGCCCGTCGGTTGAGGACCAGATGACGCACGACCACCAGGACGACCCGGACCCGGCGGGCGACGAGGGGTCGGATCGCCCTCGGTCGAGCGCCCGCCCCCGGATCCTCATCCCGATCACCATCGTGTTCGCCGTGCGCTACGTGGTGCGCACCGGCCTCCTCGCCCGCCTCCAGGAGGTGTGCGATCCGGTGCTCGGGCTCACGTGGGACGACGACGAGCTGAGCGCCGAGCTCGCCGCGACCGGCGTCGAGGTGGTGCGGATCCCCGATCCTCGGGTCGAGGCTCCGGTGCCCGGCCTCCTCGACCAGCAGACGGTGCACTTCCATCGTCGCCTCCGGTCGCCCTCCACGAAGATCGACCGCGCCCGCAACCGCCACACCTGGCCGTTGGCCCGTCGGATGCGGCGGGGGCTGCGCGAGGTCGCCGGACGAGCCCGATCGCTCCTGCCCGGCGACGAGGCGAGGGTCGACCGCACCCTCGACGACGCGCTCGGCTCGGCCACCAACCTGGCCGAGAACGCGACGCTCCTGCGAGAGCTGGACATCGACGCGATCGTGAGCATCACGCCGTTCGTCGCCCAGGAGCGCGTCCTGCTGTGGGCTGGTCGGTCGCTGGGGCTCCCGTCGCTGGCCAGCATCCTGTCGTTCGACAACATCACCACCCGGCCGCCCCTGCCGATCACCTTCGATCGCTACCTCGTGTGGAACCGCCACAACCGAGACGAGGTGCTCCGCTCCTACCGGGGGGTCACGCCCGACCGCGTCGAGGTCGTCGGCGCGGCGCAGTTCGACTTCTACTCGCAGGATCGCTTCGTGCGCGACGAGGCCGACTGGCGGGGCTCGCTCGGGCTCCCGCCGGACTGCCCGACCGTCCTCTACGGCGCCGGCGCGGTGCACATCGCGCCGCACGAGACCCAGCACGTCGACCAGCTCGTCGAGGCGATCCGCGCCGGCGCGCTCCCTGCCGAGCTCCGGGTCGTCCTGCGGCGCCACCCGCTCGACACCTCCGGGCGCTGGAACCGCTTCGCCGAGGTGGACGAGGTCGTCCTCGACGATCCCGGTGCGGTCGGCGACTCCACCCTGCGGCCGGGCCAGGCGAACCTCGAGGAGACCCAGGTCATCGGCCTGTGCTCCAGCCTCGCCCACTGCGACGTCCACGTCAGCGTGTCGTCGACCATGACCCTCGACGGCGCGTTCTTCGATCGCCCCCAGGTCGGGCCCGCCTTCGATGCCTCGCCCGGACGGTCCTTCGACCGCCACGCGCGAGACCTGTACCGGCGGGAGCACTTCGTCGCCCTCTGCGCCTCGGGCGGGCTGGCGGTGGTGCACGGGCCCGAGGAGCTCGTCGCCACGGTGCGGACCTACCTCGAGCACCCCGAGCGCGACGCCGAGGGGCGCCGCCGGCTCCTCGCCGAGGTCGCCACGACCACCGATGGCCGATCGACCGAGCGCGTCGCCGATGCGATCCGTCGGTTCCTGGCCGAGGTCGTGGTCACCTGAGCCACCAGGCCGGCCGGCTCATCGGCCGGCGCGGCGCCGGGTGGCGAGGGCACGGCCGTGGACCTCGAGCACGGCGTCGACGTGCGCCTCGGCGTCGAAGCGGGCCACGACCTCGCGCTGCGCGGCGGCCGCGAGCTGGGCGGCCTCGCTCGGGTGGTCGAGGACCTCGGCGATCGCGGCGGCGAGCGCATCGGGATCGCCCGGTGCGACCAGCAGCCCGGTCCGCCGATCGTCGACGATCTCGAGCACGCCACCGGCGGCGGAGGCGATGACGGGCACCCTCGCGGCCATCGCCTCGACGATCACGCGCCCGAAGGGCTCGGGCTCCACCGAGCAGTGCACCGCCACGTCGGCCAGCGCCAAGATGTCGGGCACGTCGCGACGGGGACCGGTGAACAGCACGCGATCCTCGAGGCCCAGCTCTCGCACCCGGGCGCGCAGCTGCTCGAGGAGCATCGGCCCGTAGGTGCTCGCCGGTCCCCCGACCACCAGCACGGCGACATCGGCCCGATCGAGCTGGTGCATCGCGTCGATGAGCACCCGGTGGCCCTTCCAGCCGGTGATCCGGCCCACCATGGCGATCACCCGCCGTCCGTCCACGCCCAGCTCACGGGCGAGCTCGGGCGAGGGCTCCCGCTCCGCGTCGCGCAGGTCGAAGGGGTTGTCGACCACCGAGATCCGTGTCGGGTCGACGCCCAGCTGCTGCGCCGTCAGGTCGGCCGCGGCGCGAGAGATCGCGAGGTAGCCGTCGACGCCGGCCGCCAGGCGCCGATCGACCGCTCGAGCCAGTCCCCGGGGGTAGGCGTACATCCCGCGCACGTGCACGACCGAGGGGATCCGGCACCGCCGCGCCGCGATCAGCGCGGCGCGGTTCGAGACGACCTCGTTGTTGGCGTGGAGGAGGTCGATCTGCTCGGCGCGCAGCACCTGCTGCATCCACCGGGCGTGGGGCAGGTCGCGCGATGCGAGCCGGCGCAGGTCGCGGCGCACGCTCGAGGATCGCTCGGTGGGGGAACCATCGTCTCGCCGAGGGCCGTCGGGCTCCACCGGCGGCGACGACCGCTCGGGCTCGAACGCGACGACGCGCGCGCCGGTGGCCTCCAGCTCCGCTCGCACCGACCAGTCGGTGGGCAGGGCGACGATCGCCTCCACCCCCCGGTCGGGCAGCCGCTGGAGGAGCTCGATCAGGCTGGCGATCGACCCGCCGGCCGGATACTGCTGGGCGAACAGCACCCGACGAACCCCTGGCATCGGCGCCGACCCTACCGCTCTCCCGCAGGGTCCCCGGGGTTCACGGGTCGGCGGCCGAGGCCTCCGTCACGGGCGGTGCTCACCCCGTGCCCCCACGGCCTGGGCCCGGGCCACGGCGATGCGAAAGCCCTCCTCGTCGTCGATGTCGACATCGAGCTCCGACGGGAGCAGGAGGGCGACGATCGTCCGACCGCTCATCGATCCCAGCTCCGTGATCGTGCGGGTGCGGATGACGTCGAGGATGCCCGTGTGCACGTAGGTGGGCGGCAGCGCCTGACGGGGAGCGTCGTGCTGCTCGGGCACCCCCGAGTCGGCCACCGCGACGAGGGTGTCGTCGTCGATGCGCCACATCTTGTAGGGGGTGTGGGGCGCCGGGCTCACCGCCCGCAGCGAGTCGGCGTCGGGTCGGTTCCCGAGCCGCTCGACCGCCTCGTCGATCAACCCGTCGGGACGGATCGGCGAGGTCGGGCGGAGGTGCACCACCAGGTCCGGGACGTACCCGTCCTGCTCCTCCAGCGTCCGCAGGGCGTGCTCGAACACCGGCAGGTCGCGAACGTCGTCCTCGGCGAGCTCGGGGGGCCGCAGGAAGGGCACCTCGGCGCCGGCCGCCCGACCGACCGCCGCGTACTCCTCGCTGTCGGTGGACAGCACCACGCGGGTCACCGACGTCGCTCGCAGGCCGGCCTCGACCGACCAGGCGAGGAGGGGCTTGCCGTGGAAGGGTCGGACGTTCTTGCCGGGCAAGCCCTTGGAGCCCGCTCGCGCCGGGATGATCGCGAGGACCTCCATCACCGCACCAGCGCCGGGCGGACCGAGCGGTCGAGGGTGCCCGGGTCGCGTTCCATCGCGCCGGGACCGTAGCCCACGCGCTCGCGGCTCGGATCCGAAGCCCCCCTCAGGGCTCGCGGCGCGGCGCCAGCGGCCCCGCCGCCTCGAGCCGCCCGAGGTGGGCTTCGACGCGCTCGACGCGCTCGGGATCCGCACCCCACCCGAGGAGCAGCTCGTGCAGCAGCTCGCGCGCCAGCGCGCGCGGCTCGAACGGGTAGTCCGGGATCTGGGCCAGGTTCTCGGTGAGCAGCACGCCGGTGAGGGCCGCAGCCCAGCGCACCACCGCCCCGGCGGGATCGTCGAGCGCTCGGATCGCGCCCGACTCCGACGCACCGACCACGGCCGCGCCCGCCTCGCTCAGCAGGGCGAGCGAGGCCGGGAGCACCCGGTGGCGCTCCTCGGGCGGGACGTACACCCGCGCCACGCTGACCAGCCCGTGGAGCAGCGCGGCCTCCTGCGGGTGGGTCTCGCCGGCCGCCACCCAGAAGGCGCCGAAGACCGCCACCCGCGCCAGGGCGACGTCGCGTGGATCGTCCCACCCGACCAGCCGCTCCTCGCTGCGGTCGCGGACGAGGTGGTAGGAGGCGGTGAGGCGTTCGACGGCCTCACGCTGCAGCTCGGCGACGAGCGCTCCCTTCGACGGGAAGTAGGTGTAGACGCTGCCGACCGCTGCGTGGACGTCGCCGGCGAGGCGCGCCATCGTCAGCGCGTCCAGCCCATCGGCGACCGCGATCGCCATGGCGGCATCGAGGTAGGCCCGCTCGCGCTGGCGGCGGTTGCGCGCCCGCACGCCGTCGTCTCGGGAGGCGCTCCCGGTGCGCTCCGCCTGGTCGCCCGACATGCGCGGCAGCGTACCGCCCGGCGGCGGCGCGGGGCTCCGACCGCCGGTCGGAACGCGACGGAGGGCGCCCCCTCGGGGACGCCCTCCGTGTCGTGCTCGGCCCGGTGGACCGGGGCGGATCGAGGTCAGCCCTCGGTGCCGCCCGCAGCCGTGGGCAGGTCGATGACCTGGGCCCCGTCCTCGCCGCCCTGGGCCTCGGCGACGAGGCCGGCCAGGTAGTCGGCATCGTCGAGCTGCTCGCCGTCGGACGAGTAGAAGGCCATCGGCTGGTACTCGGGAGCGTGGGTCTCGATGTCTCGGTAGACGTGCTTGCCCGTGCCCGCCGGGATGAGCTTGCCGATGATGATGTTCTCCTTGAGCCCGACGAGCGAGTCGGACCGGGAGTCGATCGCCGCCTCGGTGAGGACCCGGGTCGTCTCCTGGAAGGAGGCGGCCGAGAGCCACGAGTCGGTGGCCAGCGAGGCCTTGGTGATGCCCATCAGCTCCACACGCCCCTCGGCGGGGCGCTTGCCCTCCTCGACCAGGAGCTTGTTGGCGTCGGCGAAGGCCTTCTGGTCGACGCGCTCGCCCGGCAGGAAGTCCGAGTCGCCGGGCTCGAGCACGGTGACCCGGCGGGTCATCTGGCGCACGATGAGCTCGATGTGCTTGTCGTGGATCGACACGCCCTGCTCGCGGTACACCTTCTGGACCTGCTCCACCAGGTAGCTCTGGGTCTCCCGGACGCCGCGGATCTCGAGGAGCTCCTTGGGGTCGCGGGCGCCCTCGACGATGGCGTCGCCGGCTTCGACGTCGTCGCCGTCGGACACCTCAAGGCGAGCCAGCGAGGGCACCGTGTACTGGTCCTCGGTGCCGTCGTCGCCGACGATGGTGATGACGCGGCCCTTGCCCTCGTCCTCGCCGATGCGGACCACACCGGTGGTGCGGGCCAGGGTGGCCTTGCCCTTGGGCGAGCGAGCCTCGAAGAGCTCGACCACGCGGGGGAGGCCGCCGGCGATGTCGGACCCGGCGATGCCGCCGGTGTGGAAGGTCCGCATGGTGAGCTGCGTGCCGGGCTCGCCGATCGACTGGGCGGCGATGACGCCGACCGCCTCGCCGACCTCGATGGCCTTGCCGGTGGCCAGCGACATGCCGTAGCTGGCCGCCGAGATGCCGGCGACCGAGTCGTCGGTGAGCGGCGAGAGCACGCGCACCCGGGTGACGGCCTCGTCGTCGCGGAGCTTCACCATGATGTCCTCGTCCACCACCGTGCCCTTGGCGAACACGGTGCCGTCGGAGCAGGTCACGTCGTTGGCGAGGGTCCGGCTGTAGAGGCGGGTCTCGAGGTAGGTCCGCTTGCCCGCGGTGTCGGGCCCGATGTCTTCGAGCCAGATGCCGCGGATGGGCGAGCCGGTGGCCTCGGCCTTGGCGAAGGGGTCCTCGTCGTTGATGATGAGCTCCTGCGCCACGTCGACGAGCCGGCGGGTGAGGTAGCCGGAGTCGGCGGTCCGCAGGGCGGTGTCGACGAGGCCCTTGCGGGCGCCGGGGGTGGCGATGAAGTACTCGAGCATCTCGAGGCCCTCACGGAAGTTCGACTTGATCGGACGGGGGATCATGTCGCCGCGGGGGTTGGCCACCAGGCCACGCATGCCGGCGATCTGGCGGACCTGCATCATGTTCCCTCGGGCGCCCGAGCCGACCATCATGTCGATGGGGTTGAACTTCTGCGCCTTGAGGTTGCGCTCCATGGCCGAGCGCACCTGGTCGGTGGCGTCGGTCCAGATCTCCACCTCCTTCTGGCGCCGCTCACCGTCGGTGATGATGCCCCGGCGGAACTGGTCCTCGACCTTCTGGGCCTGGGACTCGTGGTCCTCGAGGATCCCCGCCTTCTCGTCGGGCGTCTTCACGTCGTCGATCGAGATCGTGATGCCCGACTGGGCCGCGTAGCGGAAGCACAGGTTCTTGATGGCGTCGAGCGAGCCCGACACCGTGAGCTTGGCCTCGTGGCGGGCCAGGCGGTCGACGAGCTCGCCCATCTCCTTCTTGGAGATGCGCTTGTTCATGTACTCGAAGGTGACGGGCAGGGCCTGGTTGAAGAACAGGCGCCCGGCGGTGGTGTCGTCGGTGACGATCCGCTCGCCGTCCTCGTCGAGGCCGCGGAACTGGATGGACGCGTGCAGCTCGAGGTCGCCGGCCTCGTAGGCCCGCTCCACCTCGTGCAGGTGGCGGAACACCCGGCCCTCGCCCTTGGCCCCGGGCACCACCTCGGTGAGGTAGAAGGCGCCGAT
>JAGQSL010000148.1 GCA_020439525.1 Acidimicrobiales bacterium
CCTTGGCCAGCTTGGCCTGCTCGAGGTCCCAGTACTCGAGGTCGAACAGGTCGCCCTCCGGGAGGGCGACGTAGCCGCCGAGGTGGTCTTCGCTGCGTTCGAGCACGGCGATGGTGTGGCGGTAGATGTCCGACGCGATGCGGGCGTCGGCGACGGTGGGCCCGGCGGTGAGCACGCCGAGCTCGGGGTCGATGACCACCCGGGGCGCTGGGTCGAGCGGGGTGAGCTCGGTGCGGGCTCGGTGGCGGTTGCGCTCCACGTAGGCCTCGTACTCGGCCGCGAACCCACGCACGTCGCGGCCCACGAGCGGCACCCGCTTGGTGCGGATCACGTGGTCCGGCGTGAGCGGCCCCCGCGTGGCGAGCGAGCCCACGTCGGCCCGGGTGGCGAACCGGCGGGCGGCGGGCGACGCGTCGCGCTGCACCACCAGCGGCCGACCGGCCACCGCCGACATCACCCGCCGCAGCTCGGCCAGCTCGACGAGGGCCGGCCTCGGCAGCTCGGGCGGCTCGGGCTCGCCGTCGCCCGTCGGTGGCGCCTCGCGCGCCAGCCAGGCCTCGGCCCGCGAGATCAGCTCGAGGTGGCGGAGGTACGCCGTCCGCGAGTCGTCGCCGAAGGTGAACAGCCCGTGGTTGAGCAGCACCATGCCGACGGTGCCGGGGTGCGATTCGGCGGGCCACGCCTCGCGAACCGCTCGGGCCAGGTCGAAGCCGGGCATCACGTAGGGCACGACCACCACGTCGTCGCCGTAGACCTCGCGCACCACCTCGGGCCCGTTCGCCAGGTTGGTGAGGCTGATGATGGCGTCGGCGTGGCTGTGCTGGACGGCGCGATGGGGCAGGTAGGCGTGCAGCAGCGACTCCACCGACGGGTTGGGCGCGCCCGGGTCGAGCTTGGCGGCGCTCAGCTCGCGCATCATGTCGGGATCCGACAGGGCGTCGAGCTCGAGCAGCTCGAGCAGGCGGGGGAGGTGGAGCGGCGCGAGGCCGGGGGCCTCGATGGTGGCCATGTCCCACCCCGAGCCCTTCACGTGGATGGCGTCGATCGAGCGGCCGGTGAGGTCGTCGACGGGCGCCTTCACCGACGAGTTGCCGCCGCCGTGGAGCACCAGCGACGGGTCCGACCCGATCAGGCGCGTGCAGTAGACGCACTCGCCGATCGGGCCCGGGTGGGCGGCGGCGGCCTCATCGTCCCAGCGCGACTCCATCAGGCTCCTCCGGCCGGCGCACCGGCGAGGTCGGGGTAGAGGGCGGCGATGCCCTCGCGGGTTGCGGGGCAGATCCCCCGCTCGGAGATGAGCCCGGTCACCAGCCGGGCCGGGGTCACGTCGAAGGCGTGGTTGGCGGCAGGGGTGCCCTCGGGGGCGATGCGCACCCCGACCACGTCGCCATCGGGCCCCACGCCCTCCATCCGCAGCACCTCGTCGGCGTGGCGGGACTCGATCGGGGTTCCGCCCACGCCGTCGAGGAGCGACCAGTCGAACGTCGACGACGGGAGGGCGACGTAGAAGGGGACGTCGTTGTCGTGCGCGGCCAGCGCCTTGAGGTAGGTGCCGATCTTGTTGGCCACGTCGCCCGACGCGCTGGTGCGGTCGGTGCCGGTGATCACCAGGTCTACCTGTCCGTGCTGCATGAGGTGGCCGCCCGCGTTGTCGGCCACCAGCGTGTGGGGCACGCCATGCTGGCCGAGCTCCCAGGCGGTGAGCCGGGCCCCCTGGTTGCGGGGCCGGGTCTCGTCGACCCACACGTGCACCGGGATGCCGGCGTCGTGGGCGGCGTAGATGGGGGCGGTGGCGGTGCCGAAGTCGACGAAGGCGAGCCAGCCGGCGTTGCAGTGGGTCAGCACGTTCACGGGTCGGCCGGTGCGCTCGTGGATGGCGGCGAGCAGGGGCAGGCCGTGGCGGCCGATGGCCTCGCAGGCCGCCGCGTCCTCCTCCGCGATGGCCTCGGCCGTCGCCCAGGCGTGCGCCACGAGCTCGTCGGCATCGTCGATGGACGCGAGGGCGGCGAGCTGGCGGTCGACCGCCCACGCCAGGTTCACCGCCGTGGGTCGGCTGGCCCGCAGCACCTCGGCCTTGGCCGCGAGGCGGCGGTGGACGTCGGTGGTGGAGGAGCCTTCGCGCGACGCCTCGGTCGCAGCGAGGGCCATGCCGTACCCGGCGGCGGCGCCGATCAGCCCGGCGCCGCGCACGGTCATGTCGGCGATGGCGGTGGCCATGGCCTCCGCTGTCGGGATCGTCACGATCTCGAACGCGAAGGGCAGGCGGCGCTGGTCGATCGCCCGCACGAGGCCCTCGCCATCGCGCCAGATCGTGCGGTGGTGCACCCCCTCGACGTCCACGCCCGAAGCGTCGCACATCCACGCCCGCCCAGCCGCCGGCCCCGTTGCCCCTGCGTGAGCGGTGTGCGCGCGGGGGGCGCGCGATCTGCTCACGGTGGGGGCCGGGTTGGTCGGGGAGCGGGTCGGTGAGCGGTTGGCGCGCTGGGGGCGCGAGACGTGCTCAGGCGGGCGGGTCGGTCGGCGGTGGGGCGCCGTCGAGGTCGAAGAAGGTGGCGACCTTCGGGTACCGCACCGGGAGGCGCCGCACGCCGGGGAGGTCGAACACGAAGCTCGACAGGCTCCCGAACCGCTCGTAGAGCACGGCGTTGAGCACGACCGTCCCGGCCATGACCCGGCCCACGGCGAAGAGGTAGCCGAGGGAGGCGACGGTGACCGACAGCGAGCCCATCGTCTCCGATGCCGACTCGATCTTGTACGGCAGGTAGTAGTGCATGAACCACTGCACCAAGGTGAGCACGACGGCGAAGGCGGCGGCGCCCGGGAGCATGGCCCCCGGGTCGCGGGTGGGCCGGGGCAGGGCGAGGGTCACGAAGAACCAGCCGGCCGCGAGCATGGCCACGTTGAGGGCGAGGGAGCTGGTGGCGACGGCGAGGCCGAACTCCGAGCGCAGCCGGTTGAGGCCGGAGGCGGCGATCACGGTGAGGGCGATGAGCGCGGTGACGCGGGTGACCGCCTTGATGGAGGCCTTGGCCTCGACGGCGGGCAGCTTCCAGGCGCCGGCGCTGCAGGCGGCGAGGACCTTGGTGAGGCTCCGTCCCGCCATCAGGGCGACGACGATCGACGACACCAGCACGCCGAGGTCGCGGCCCGTCGAGGTGCGGGTGGCGGTCGCCACCTGCTCGGCCATCTCGCCGGTCATGCCGACGCCCGAGACCAGATCGTCGATCCCGGCACGACCGAAGATCAGGCTGATCGCGCTCATCACGGACACGACGAGCGCCACCGAGAACAGGAAGAGGCGCAGGGCCAGGGCGCTGCCGAGCACCGAGGCGAACGCCTCGCGGTCGCGGTCGCGCAGGGCCACGACGGTGTCCCACGCCGTGCGCCGGTGGGCAGCGCCGTCGACCCAGGTCTCGGCTCGGCTCAGCCGGGTGGCCGCCTCCTCACGGGCGCGCTCGGCCAGCGCGGCGGTGCGGCGCGAGGGCTCGACGGGGCGCTCCTCGCCCTCGGCGGTGGTCACAGGTAGCCCTCCTTCCGGAGCGAGTCGAAGGCCAGGTAGCCCCAGATCGGCGGCAGGTAGAAGGTGCACATCCGGTAGCAGAGGGCGGCGGAGAAGGCGACGCCTTCGGGCACGCCGACCGCGGTGAAGCCGGCGGTCAGCGCGCCCTCGGTCACGCCGACGCCGCCCGGGACGGGCATGAGCCCGGCGAAGAGGGCGACGGCCTCGTTGATGATGATCACGTCGGCGAACGAGACGTCTTGGCCGAAGGCCTGGAGCACGATCCAGATGGTGGTGGAGAAGAGCAACTCCGCCAGCACGTTGAAGCCGATGAGGCGGACGACGGCGCCGGGGGAGCGCAGGATCCGCAGCGACTCGCGCAGCTGTCCGAGGATCTCGCCGGCCTTGGCCCGGAGCTTGGGCACGGCGAGGAGGGCGACGAGGGCCAGCGCCACGAGCAGCAGCAGGATCCCCACCACCCGGTAGAGGTCGACCCGGTCGGTGGCCGGGGTGGCGAGGTCCCCGTTCCAGCCGAGGCTGCCGATCCCGGCCAGCAGCAGGCCGACCAGGAGCCCCACCTGGGCGATGAACCCCGACACGGAGTCGAGCGCACCGGCCGAGAGGGCACCGGCGGGCGTGGCGCCCGAGCGCTGGAAGAAGCGGATGCTGACGGCGACGCGCGCCGCCGTCGACGGCACCGCCAGGTTGACGAACGACGTGGCGAACTGCAGCCGGGTGACCCGCCCGAGTGGGACGGGGGCGGGCGAGGCGGTGCGCAGCGACGCGGCCGATGCGACCCGCGGCAGCTGCCCGAAGGCGAGGGCGGCGGCCAGGATCCACGGGTTCGCCGAGCGGATCGAGTCCACGATCGTGTCGAAGCCGATGTCGGCGAGCTGCGAGATCAGCAGGTAGCCCACCAGGGCGAGCAGGCCGAGCCGCAGGATCGAGCCCCAGCTCACCCGCCAGATCTTCTGGAGCTCGGGCTCCTCGATGCCCGCCGCCTCGGCGGTGGCGGCGCGGAGGTCTTCGAGGGCGAGCTCCGCCTGCTCCACGTCGTCGCGCAGGTCGCCGTCGAGCGCTGCGGTCTGGAGGAACGACACGAGCGGCGCAGCCGCCTCGTCACCCTCGGCGGCGAGGGCCCGCAGCGCGGCGGCGATGGCCCGGTCGGCGCCCACCACCACCGCGGTGGCCACGAGGAGCTGGGCCCGGTCGGCGTGCACCTGGGCCGGCTCGCCGAGGGGCTCGGCGCGGTCGAAGGATGCGAGCACGGCCTCGCCGTCCGGGTCACGGCGCACCGCCCGGGCATCGATGGCCCCGTGCGCGATCCGGGCGGCGTGGAGGGCGTCGAGCGCGGCCCATGCCCGGTCGAGGAGCTCGTCGTCGACGCCCGCGCGGCCGAGCTCCTCGATGGTCGGCCCCGGCACCTCGGTGGCCACCAGGGCATCGCCGGTGCGGCTGGCGCCGGCCACCACCACGTCGGTCACGGGCACGCCCCGCGACCGGGCGAGCAGCAGGAGGAGGGCCTGGCGCTCGATGCGCTGCCGCGGGCCCACGAGCGGCCGCCCCGACGAGCTCTTGCGGTACCAGAGGAACCGCCACACGGCGACGGCGAGCTGGTTGTCCCACTCGTCGCGGCCGAGCACCCGCACCGCGACGCGTCGGCCATCGACGGCGATCGCCTCGTGCACGCCGTCGGACCACGCCGCCACGGGCTCGGCGTCGAGGCCGAGGTCGGCCAGGTCCTCGCGCACGTCGGAGCCGGTGACCGCCGAGATCGGCGAGCCCAAGGCGAAGCGCACGAGCGAGGCGGCGGCGACGGCGACGAGCACCGCGGCGACCACCCGGTAGGGCGCGGTGACCGGCAGGGCGAGGGCGGCCGCGGTGCCGGCGACGATCGCCCGCCGCCCGAACGTGCGGAACGGTCGGCTCATCTCGCGCGAGGCGAGCGAGGCCACCGCGATGGCCACCACGAGCTGGACCGGCACCCCTTCGACGGGCCCGTAGGCGAGCCCACCCCAGTCGGTGGGCACGTCGAGGGCCCGGTTGGCCGCAGCGGTCAGGCCGACCGAGGCCGGGATGGCGAGCACCAGCCCGGCGGCGAGGCGCCAGTGCCCCCGTGCCACCACCAGCACGAGGCACGCCACGGCCCACAGGGCGAGGGCGTCGTAGGCGAGGGCGAAGAGCGGGTCGAGCAGGCCGGGCAGGCGGGTGGCGACGTCGAGCAGGGCGGCCTCGAGGTCGTCGGTGGTGCGCGCCGCGGGGATGGCGGCGGCGAGGGCGAGGAGGGCGACGAGCAGGGTGGTGAGGTCGGCCCGCCGGCGCACGTGCGGAGCCCGGGCCGACGCGCTGAACAGCCGGATCCGCCGCCAGCCGCTCGGGCGGGCCAGGAGCCCGAGCACGGTGCCGGTGCGCCCGCCGCCCGCATCCTCCGAGCTCGCGTCCATCCGCGCATGATGGCACCGGCCCGGGTGGTGCGGCGTCACCCCGACGTGGGTGACCTACTGGCGGCCCAGCGCCTCGATGGCGACGGCGATGGCGAGCATCAGCGCCGGGTCCTGGTCGGCCTCGACCTCGACCTCGTAGGTCTCGCGGAGCCGGAGCCGCTTGCGGGAGATCTCGGCGACCTTGCCGCCCGGGCCCCGCTTCTCGATCTCGTAGTCGTGGCCGATCAGGTCGCCGTGGGCCCGGAGGTTCCGTCCGTCCTCGACGTCGATGTCGTAGCGGTCGCCGTCGCGCTTGACCACGGCCTTGCGGCCGCTCGCGAGCTCGATGACCATCCGATCGCGGCCGAAGGTGCGCTCTCGGATGGTGGCCACCTCCCGGCCCTCGGCGTCGAGGAGGGCGAAGCGGTCGCGGATGGCGGCCCCGTCGACGCGGTAGGCGCGCTCGCCGTCGTCGTCGGTGATCCAGTAGTCCTCGCCGATCGACAGCAGGTCGGTCCGCATCGTGAACGTCTTGTCGCCCCTGCCGAACAGCCCCACGGCCGCACCTCCCGATCCCGGTCGTCGTGGCGAACCGTACGCCAGGCGCCGGCCGAGGACGATCACCCATCGAGAGGTGATGTGGGGCTCACGTGGGAGCGGTACCGTGCCGATCCGTACGAACGGCCCGCCGCGCCCCAGAGGAGCACCCCATGAGCATCGGTCCCGTCGAGTTCCTGACCATCGCCTTCCCCGGCAACCGCTTCGACGGGAGCATCGTGCCCGAGCTCGAGCGCCTCGTCTCGAGCGGCACGGTCCGCATCATCGACCTGGTGTTCGTGTCCAAGGACGCCGAGGGCAACATCACCACCTACGAGTACGAGGACCTCGAGGGCGACGCCGCCGCCTTCGGCCACCTCGACGGCGAGGCGGGCGACCTGATCTCCGACGAGGACATCGAGCTGGCCGCCGCGGACCTCGACCTCGAGTCGTCCGCCGTCTTCCTGCTCTGGGAGGACCTGTGGGCCGCCCCCTTCGCCGAGGCGGTGCGCGCCGCCGACGGCGTCATCGTGGCCGGCGGGCGCATCCCCCACGAGGCGGTCCAGGCCGCCCTCGAGGCCGCAGCCGGCTGACCCGGGTCCAACGAGCCCAACGACCGAACCGAACCGAACGAACGACACGAGGAGAACCACCATGATGCGACGAGGGATCGTCGGCCCCCGCCGGGGTCCTGGCCTGATCGGCACCGCGGCCCGCACGGCGGTCGTCGCCGGCACCGCCACCGC
>JAGQSL010000149.1:0-4202 GCA_020439525.1 Acidimicrobiales bacterium
GCGGCCAGGTGGCGGGCCGTGGCCTCGCCGATGCCGCTGCTCGCGCCGGTCACCAGCGCCACCGTGCCGTCCAGCTGCTCCGTCGCCATCGCGGTCCCTTCGGTCGAGTTCGTCCCTGTCTATCGGGGCGGGCCCCCGAACGCGGGCGGCAGGGGCGCCGCCGTGGCGACCGGCAGGCGGGTGAGGTACGCCGACCGAGGCAGGTCGACCGCACCGAGGGAGCGGAGGTGGTCGGTGGTCCACTGCACGTCGAGCAGGGCGGCGCCGGCGTCGGCCGCGGCGCCGGCCCGGAGCAGGTCGACGAGCGCCACGAGCGCCACCTTCGATGCGTCGGTCTCGCGGTGGAACATGGACTCGCCCGCGAACAGGCCACCCACCGCCACGCCGTAGAGCCCGCCGGCCAGGCGGCCGTCGGCGGTCCACGCCTCCACCGAGTGCACCCAGCCGAGCTCGTGGAGCGTGCGGTAGGCGCTGCGGATCCGGCGATCGATCCACCCGTGGGGTCGGCGGGGGTCGGCGCACGCCTCGATCACCTCGTCGAAGGCGGTGTCGATCCGGATCTCGAAGCGGGCGCACGCCTTGCGCAGCGATCGGCTCACGCGGAGCCCGTCGAGCGGGAGGACCCCGCGAGGATCGGGCGACCACCAGCCGACGGCCCGGCCGCGACGGATCGGCATCGGGAACAGCCCGCTCCGGTAGGCGGCGAGCAGCGTGCCGGGCTCGAGGTCGGCCCCGACGGCCACCACGCCCGAGGGGTCCGCGGTGCGGGGGTCGGGCATCACCCACGGCGTCGGGGGCGGCTCGGCGGGCGATCCAGCCATCAGCGGGAGAACACGTCGAAGAGCGCGCTGCCGAACCAGACGCCCGCCGCGATCGCCGCAGCGTAGAACGACACCAGGAACGCCTTCGAGCTCATCGCCCCTCCAGCAGCCGCCGCTTGGCATCGGCGTACTCGTCGTCGTCGATGGCGCCCTCGCGGTGGAGCGAGGCGAGGCGCTCGAGCGAGCCCACCAGGTCGTCGCCGGCCCCCGGCGTCGGCCGGAACGGCGGTGGCGTGGCCTCGGCTCGGATGCGTGCGCCGGCGGCCGCCGCTCGCGAGGCGGCGCGCGGGGCGCTGGACGAGGGCGTCCACCCCGAGGCCGACCCCCGGCCGGCCAGCACCAGCAGCAGCGGACCGCCACCCATGATCGTGAAGAGGACGGCGCACACGATCCACCCCCAGTCGGGCCCGTCCGCGCCCACCGGGTCGAGCCCGAACTGCCAGAAGTTGGCGCCGAGCGAGAGGAACAGCGCCGGCCAGGCGAGCCACGCGATCGACGCCCGTCCGAGCCGGTGGGCGGCCACCGCGGCGAGCGCGAGGAAGCCCAGCCCGACCCAGATCGAGATCGGCAGCATCCACCCCACGCCCTTCGGGCAGGGGTTGGCCACCACGTACGGGCCGCCCGAGCCGCACGACGACAGGCCCGCGCCCATCACGGCGCGCATCGAGCGGAAGAGCAGGGTCAGGCAGGCGACGCTGCCCGCCACACCGGCGAACAGCAGCGACCACCACCAGGGCGGGGCCGGGCTACTTGCGGTAGTCGTAGAACCCAACGCCGGACTTCCGGCCCAGCTGGCCGGCCGAGACCATGCGGCGCAGGGCCGGCACGGCGGCGTAGTTGGGGTCGCGGAACTCCTCGTAGAGGGCGTCGAGGATCGACAGCGAGGTGTCGAGGCCGACGAGGTCGAGCAGCGCCAGCGGGCCCATCGGGAAGTTGCAGCCGCCCTTCATGGCGGTGTCGATGTCGTCGCGGCTCGCCGTGCCGTTCTCCAGCATCCGCACCGCGTTGTTGAGGTACGGGAAGAGCAGGGCGTTGACGATGAAGCCGGCCCGATCCTTCACCTCGACGGGGTCCTTGCCGCACGTGCGGGCGAAGTCGGTCACCGCGGCCACCGTCTCGTCGGAGGCGGTCAGCGGCCGGACGATCTCGACGAGCGACATCATCGGCGCCGGGTTGAAGAAGTGGACGCCCACGACCTTGTCGGCCCGCTGGGTGGCGACGGCCATGTCGATCACCGAGAGGGTGGAGGTGTTGGTGGCGATGATCGCCGACTCCTTGCAGATCCCGTCGAGCTCGGTGAACAGGGCCTGCTTCACGTCCATGTCCTCGACGACCGACTCGATCACCAGGTCGCAGTCGGCGACGGCACCGATGTGGTCGGTGGCCGTGACCCGGGCGAGGGTGGCGTCGGCGTCCTCCTGGGCGAGCTTGCCCCGCTCGACCTGCTTGGCGAGCGACTTGGCGAGCCCGGCCACCATGGCGTCGGCCGTCTCCTTCTTGCGGGACCGCAGCACCACCTCGTGGCCGGTCTTGGCCGCCACCTCGGCGATGCCCGACCCCATGATCCCCGAACCCAAGATGCCCACGCGCTGAATCGTCATGGCGGGCCAAGCTACCGATCGGTGCTGGCCGGTGCCCAATGCGCGCTTCGGTAGGGTCGGGCCCATGTCGGGACACCTCGCACTGGTCGGCGGCGGCGAGTTCGCCGAGGGCTGCTCGTTCGACGCCTCGCTGCTCGAGGCGAGCGGCGGCGACACCGTGCTCGTCGTGCCCACCGCCGCGGCCTACGAGCACCCGCAGCGCCTGGTGGAGGCGGCGGCGAGCTGGTTCGATCGCCTCGGCGCCCGCGCCGTCGGCCTCGACCTCCTCGGTCGCCCCGACGCGTCTGCACCGGCGGTCGTCGACGCCCTCGCCGGCTCCCGGTTCACCTACCTCGTGGGCGGGTCGCCGCTGCACCTCCGCTCGGTGCTCAAGGATTCGCCCGCGTGGGAGGCGCTGGTGGGCGCGTGGCAGGGCGGTGGCGTGCTGGCCGGCTCGGCGGCGGGCGCCATGGTGCTCTGCGACCCGATGGTCGACCCTCGCGGCGGCGCGTTCACGCTGGGGCTCGGGCTGCTCCCCGGCCTGTCGGTGATCCCGGCCCACGACCACTGGTCGGAGGACGCCGCCCACCGCACCCGCAAGATGAGCCCGCCGTCGCTGGTGCTCGCCGGCGTCGACGAGCGCACGGCGCTCATCCGCGATCCGCAGGGCGCGTGGCGGGCCGAGGGCGCCGGCGAGGTCGTCGTGTTCGTGGGCGGCGCCCCGGCCGGGCTCGACGCCCTGCCCCGCTGAGGGCGCTCAGCTCTCGGTGATCGTCACCTTCTCCACCACCACCTGCTCGGTGGGGTGCTCGGTGCCGTCGTCGAGCGCGGCGACCTCCTGGAGCAGGTCGAGGCCCTCGGTGGTCCGGCCGAACACGGCGTAGGTGCCGTAGCTGGCGAGGGCCTGGGTGCCGCCCTCGTGGGCCAGGAAGAAGAACTGGCCACCGGCGCTGTTGGGCGCGGAGGTGCGGGCCATGGCGAGGATGCCGGGCACGTAGTCGTCGGCCGTGTACGGGCCGCCCTCGTCGGGGATCGTGTAGCCCGGCCCCGGGTCGGCAGCGTCTTGCGTGTGGGGCGAGCCGCCCTGCACGAACCCGGCGCTGGCCACCACCCGGTGCAGGTCGGTGCCGTCGTAGTAGCCCGACCGGGCCAGGTTCACGAAGTTGTTGGTGGTCACCGGGGTGCGCTCGGTGTCGAGCTGCACCACCAGGTCGCCCTTCGAGGTCTCGAAGGTCGCGGTGTAGGTCTTGGCCGGGTCGATGCACTGCTGGGGGGCGTCGTCGAACTCGAGCACCGGCTCGTCGGCGCCCTCGGCGGGCGCGCACGCGCCGGTGCCGTAGCCGACCTCCCCGCCCGCGCCCTCGGGCGGGGTGCCGTCGCCGGTGAACTCCGTGGTGGTGGTCGCGCCGTCGGCGTCGCTGCCGTCGGAGGAGCAGCTGACGAGCGAGAAGACCAGCATCGCCACCACGACGATCGCGCCCACCACGAGGGCCCGCTTGATGGCCGCGCTGCGCTCGGCCCGCTTGGCCGCCGCCCGCTCCGCCTCCACCTTGGCCGCCTTGTTGGCCTTCTGCCGATCGCGCTTGTCCGTCCCCATCGGGCGGGACCCTACCGAACGCCGCGGCGTCCCCGGGTAGCGGTCCGACCGCCCCGCGTGCGGCTCCACGGGACAAGAGGGCGCGAGGAGCGCGAAGATGGCCCGAATGCGGGAGGGCGACGCACCACAGGGCAGCACCGAGGACGACGACGACCTCGTCGGCGATCCGGGCGACAAGGCGTTCAGCGCGTCGGTCGGCCAGCG
>JAGQSL010000149.1:4260-6375 GCA_020439525.1 Acidimicrobiales bacterium
CGGTGGAGCGCGTCCGCGGTCGGGGCCTACGAGCGCGGCTTCCGGACCCTCTCGCTGCCCCGCCTGAAGAGCCTGGCCGACTTCTACAAGGTGCCGGTCAGCGTGCTGCTCGGCGAGCCCCTGCCGGTCGACTCGAGCGGCGAGCGCCGCAAGATCGTCCTCGACCTCCAAGCCCTGGCCCAGATCGATCCGGCGGCGCCCATCCGGCGGTTCGTGCAGTCGATCATCGAGAGCCGCGGCGACTTCAACGGGCGGGTGCTGTCGCTGCGCGCCGACGACCTCAAGGCGCTGTGCACCCTGGTGGGCGGCGACATCGCCACCGGCGTGGCCCAGCTGCGCTCGTGGGGCGTGATGCTCGACGGGCCCGAGATCCCCGACGATCCGCTGCACTCCTGAGGTTGGGCGGCCCGAGAGGGGTTCGGTACCGTGCCGGGCCGTGGGTCTCGTCGTCCAGAAGTTCGGTGGCACGTCGGTCGCCGACCCGGAGCGCATCCGGGAGGTGGCCGACCACGTGGCGCGCACCCGTCGTCGGGGCGACGACGTCGTGGTGGTCGTCTCGGCCATGGGCAAGGAGACCGACGAGCTGCTGCACCTCGCCGCGCAGGTGTCGAAGACCCGCCCCGGCCGCGAGATGGACATGCTCATCACCGCCGGCGAGCGCAAGGCCACCGCGCTGCTGTGCATGGCGCTCCACGACCTGGGCATCCACGCCGACTCCTTCACGGGCAGCCAGGCGGGGTTCCTCACCGACACCAACCACATGAACGCCAAGATCCTCGAGGTGCGCGCCGACCGCGTGCGCGCCGCCGTCGAGGCCGGCCACGTGCCCGTGGTGGGCGGCGCCCAGGGCGTGTCCACCGCCCACGACGTCACCTTCCTCGGGCGGGGCGGCTCCGACACCACCGCCGTCGCCCTGGCCGAGGCGCTGGGCGGCGTGTGCGAGCTCTACACCGACGTGTCGGGGGTGTTCACCACCGATCCGCGCGTGGTGCCCGTCGCCCGCCGGATGGCGCAGATCTCCTTCGACGAGATGCTCGAGATGTGCGCGGCCGGCTGCCCCAAGCCGGCGATGCGGGCCGTCGAGTTCGCCCGCACCCACGGCGTCAAGCTGCACGTCCGGTCCGCGTTCACGTGGGAGCCGGGCACCTGGATCACCGACGAGGAGCCAGACATGGAAGATGCGATCGTCTCGGGCGTGGTCGGCGACGACTCGGAGGCCAAGGTCACCATCACCGGCGTGCCCGACCGCCCGGGCGTGTCGGCCGCGCTCTTCCGCGCCCTCGCCGACGCCGACGTCAACGTCGACATGATCGTGCAGAACGTGTCGGAGGCCGGGATCACCGACATCTCCTTCACGGTGCCGGCCGACAACCTGGGTGAGAGCGTGGCGATCGTCGAGCGCGTCGCCGGCGAGATCGGGGCGAAGGGCGTCACGTCCGACGCCTCCATCGCCAAGGTCTCGCTCGTGGGCGCCGGTATGAAGACCAACCCGGGCGTGGCCGCCACCGTCTTCGAGACGCTCGCCACCAACGGCATCAACATCGAGATGATCTCGACCTCGGCCATCCGCATCTCGTGCGTGGTGGCCGGCGAGGCGTGCGACCAGGCGGTCGCCGTCCTCCACCGGGCCTTCGGCCTCGACGCCGCCTGACCGGCGCTCCCGCGCCGAGCGGGAACCAGCAGCCGGCGCCGGTCGTCCACCCCGCATGGCGACGCGGAGGTGGTTCGTGCAGCGACGACGGTGGATGGCCCTCTCGGCCACGGTCCTGGCGGTGGGGGTGCTCGCCGCGGGCTGCAGCAGCGGCTCGCAGGAGCGGTTCAACACGGTGGGTGCGCGGATCGACGGCGATGGGGCGTCGAGCGAGGCCTCCGGATCGTCCGCGGGCGATGGCGCCACCGAGGCCACCATCGTCCCGGCCGGCGCGCCGATCGAGGGTCGCCAGGTGACCTACCGGGCGACGCTCGTGGTGCGCGTCGCCGACGCCACCGACGCGGCGGCCGAGGCCCAGTCGATCGCCGACGACGCCGGCGGGTACCTCGCCCGCTCCGACGCCTCGCTCGACGACGACCGCCAGGTCGCGCTCACCCTGCGCCTGCCGTCGGCCGCCTTCGACG
>JAGQSL010000149.1:6449-24471 GCA_020439525.1 Acidimicrobiales bacterium
GGCCGCCTCGAGAACGCCCAGGCCAGCGCCCAGCGCATCCGCGAGCTGCTGGCCAAGGCCGAGCAGGTGCAGAACCTGATCGCCCTCGAGGACCGCCTCACCCAGCGCCAGACCGAGATCGAGGCGCTCGAGGGCCAGCTGGCCCAGCTCGACGACCGCGTCGAGCTGGCCACCATCGACCTCACCGTCACCGAGCGCCAGGAGGCCGAGATCTCCGACGACGTGCCCGGCCCGGCGAAGGCGCTGCGGGCCGGCGGGGTGGCGGTGGTCAACATCGGCCAGGTGCTCCTCGCGGTCGGGGCCTTCCTCGTGCCGTTCGCGCCCTTCCTGCTCGCCGGCGCGTGGCTGGCCCGGCGCACGGCGAGGCGGCGTCGGGCCCGGGCGGCCGAGCGGCGGGCGGCCGAGGAGGCGCGCCGGGCCGAGCTGCCGCCCCCACCGCGGCCGACGCCTGCGGCCGCCCCGGCTTCTCCCTTGGGAGGCGGCGAACCCGAGCCGTAGCCTGGACGCCATGCGCGTAGGGATCGTCGGAGCAACGGGTCAGGTCGGTGGCGTCATGCGCGCCATCCTCGAAGAGCGGGGCCTGCCCATCGAGGAGCTCCGTCTGTTCGCGTCGGCCCGCTCGGCCGGGCGCACCCTGCCCTGGATGGGCACCGAGGTCACCGTGGAGGACGCCGCCACCGCCGACTACCGCGGTCTCGACCTCGCCCTCTTCTCCGCCGGCGGGGCCACCTCCAAGGAGCTGGCCCCGAAGGTCGCCGACGCCGGCGTCGTGGTGATCGACAACTCCTCGGCGTGGCGCATGGACCCCGAGGTCCCCCTGGTGGTGGCCGAGGTCAACGGCCACGTCCTCGCCCGGCGCCCGAAGGGCATCGTCGCCAACCCCAACTGCACCACGATGGCCGCCATGCCGGTGCTGGGGCCGCTGCACCGCGAAGCGGGCCTGAAGGCCATGGTCGTGTCCACCTACCAGGCCGTCTCGGGCGGTGGCCTGGCCGGCGTGGCCGAGCTCGACGAGCAGGCCAAGAAGGTGGTCGACCGCGCCGCCGAGCTGACCTTCGACGGCCGGGCCGTCGAGTACCCCGCGCCGCAGAAGTTCCCGGCGCCCATCGCCTTCAACGTCGTGCCCCAGGCCGGGTCGTTCGTCGACGACGGCCTCGACGAGACCGACGAGGAGAAGAAGCTGCGCAACGAGACGCGCAAGATCCTCGACATCCCCGGGCTGAAGGTGGCGGGGACCTGCGTGCGCGTGCCGGTGTTCACCGGCCACTCGCTGTCGATCAACGCCGCCTTCGAGCGGCCCATCACCCCCGACGAGGCCCGCCAGATCCTGGCCTACGCCCCCGGCGTCGAGCTGGCCGACGTGCCCACCCCGCTGATGGCGGCCGGCGCGGACCCCACCTACGTGGGCCGCATCCGCCCCGACGAGGTGATGGACAACGGCCTGGCGCTGTTCCTCAGCAACGACAACCTGCGCAAGGGCGCGGCNNGCGCTCAACGCCGTGCAGATCGCCGAGCTGGTGGCCGCCGAGCGCTGACCTACGGGCAGGCGCAGGGCTGGGCCCCGCAGCGCGGGCAGCCGTCGGCGTAGCGAGCCACGGCGTCGCTCATCGAGAGGTCGAGCTGGTGGGCGAGCGAGGCCACCCAGGCCAGCACGTCGCCCAGCTCGTGGCGCTGGTCGTCGACGGTGCCCTTGCGCACCGCCTGGGCCAGCTCGCCCAGCTCCTCGCACAGCCAGGCCACCGTGGACGCGGTCCCCCGGGCGGCGTCGCGCTCCCCGTAGGTGCGGGCGATCACGTCCTGGAGCTCGTCGAGGTGCATCCCCGGAGCGTACGGCCGCCCTAGCCTGCCGGGCCGTGGCCGGCACGGGGATGCTCTCGAGGTTGAAGGACCGAGTTCGGGCGGCGACCCGCCGCGCCGGGGGCCTGCGCGTGGGCTACGCACCCGACCACGACGGCGACGCCGATCCGGGCGAGGTGGTCTGGACCTGGGTGGCCTACGAGGACGACCCGAGCCAGGGGAAGGACCGCCCGGTGCTGGTGATCGGGTGGGACGGCCCGAAGCTGGCCGTGGTCCCGCTGTCGAGCAAGGACCACGCCGATCGTCGCGACGCCCACGAGTGGGTGGCCGTCGGGGCGGGGGGCTGGGATCGCACCGGCCGCCCCAGCTTCGCCGATGCCTCGCGGCTGCTGCGGGTGGCCCCGGCCGCCGTGCGGCGCGAGGGCGCGGCGCTCGATCGGCGTCGCTTCGACGAGGTGGTCACCCGGGTGCGGGCGCTGCACGGCGACGATGTGGTCGCCGCAGGTTGATTCAGCCGGTGGCGCGCGTGCGCTTAAGCGGCACCACCGTCGGCCGGTCGATCGACGCGGCCGGCGTCGCCTCACCGGGGTGCGGCGGCGGGGTGCGGCCCACCATCGGCGGGCGGCCGTCGACGTAGACGAGCTTGTGCTCCTCGTCGTGGAGCCACTGGACCGGGGTGAGGCGCTCGTGGTGCCCCCCGGTGGCTCGCTTCGGGAGCGGGGGACGCTCGTCGACGGGCGCGATCTGGATGCGGTCGGGCTCGTTGATGCGGTCGAGGAGCTGCGCGATCATCTCGGGCGACATGTCGGCGACGCGATCGTCGGCGAGGTCGACGAAGACCGGGCCGAAGCGCCGGCCGCCGAGGCGGTGGACCCACGCCTCGCAGTGGCGGGAGTACCGGTAACCGAGCGCCCGGAGGATGCGGACGGTGCGAGGGCTCACGATCCGCCGTGGACGCCTCGGTCGTTCCTTCACCTGTCCTCCCGGTGCCGCGTCGCGACGCGCTGACCATGGGCACCGCGGTGCCAGCGCTGGTTGCACGATCTTCACCCTCCCCGATGGCGATCGCGTGGCCAACGCTACTCGCGAGGGTGAATCGTTGCCATCGCGTCGGTGCCGCGGCCGACCGGTACGGTCGCCGGGTGCCCGTCGCCGCCGATCCGCTCGCCCACCTGCTCCGCGACGTCGCGGCCGGGCGCCCGATGCCGGCCGACGGGCGCACGACGGTGCTGGCGCCGACGGGGCGCCTCTCGGCGGTGCTCGCCTTCACCGGCCACCACGTGGTGGTGGCCGACGTGGATCCGACCTGGGTCGGCGAGCGGCTGCCCGTCGGCGACTACGGCGCCCCGGTGTCGGCCCCCTTCCTCGACGAGCTCGGCCGCCGCCTCGGGCGCACCTACGACAACCTCGACCACGTGCTGGTGGCCCCGGGCGCCGCGGGCGCACCCCCGGCCAGGCTGCTCGAGGACGATCCGTTGCACCCGCACCCCCGGGCCGAGCGCGCCCGCCACTACCGAGAGGACCTGCGGGTCTGGACCACCCCCGATGGCGCCGGCTTGCTGCTGCTCGGGCGGGGCCTCGCCGGTCGCCTCGAGGCGTCGTTCGAGGTGCTCCCCGAGGCGCGTGGCCGTGGGCTGGGCCGGGCGCTGGCCGCGTCGGCCCGGCACCTCTCCGGTGGGGAACCGGTCTGGCTCCAAGTGGCGCCCGGCAACGCCGCGTCGCTCCGCGCCGTGCTCGGCGCCGGCGGCTACGTGCCCGTGGGGGCCGAGCTGCTCTACCCCCCAGCACGGGGCGCCGCGGCTCCGTAGGGTGTCGCCATGGCCAAGGGGGAGCGGGAGCCGGGGCTCCCGATCAAGTGGCACCCGGTGTCGAACGGCGAGTTCGTGCCGCCGCCGCCCACCCGGCTCGTGCGCGAGGCGACGCGGCGCAGCAGGGCGGCGCTCGACGAGAACGCCCGTCGCACCGGGGTGGACCGTCGGCAGTTCCTGCTCACCGCGTGCGGCTCGGCCACGATGCTCGCGGTGCTCGCCGCCTGCTCGAAGGACGAGGCGACACGCCGCGGCGAGCGACCGGGCGGCACGTTCGACATCCCCGAGGAGGCGACCACCGAGCCCGCGGCCGCCGAGGAGGCCATCGGGGGCGACGAGCTGATCTTCGACGTCCAGACCCACCTCCTCGAGTACCCCGAGGGCACCCCGCCGGCGGCGTTGCCCGGGTTCGCCCAGAGCGACTGCGGGCTCGACGACCCCGTCGACTGCTACCGCCGACCGACGTTCCTCGACCTGATGTTCCTCGAGAGCGACACCTCGGCCATCGTGCTGTCGGCGATCCCGTTCCCGGGCGACCTGCTCAGCCCCGAGGTGATGGCCGAGACGATCCGGATCGGCGAGGAGCTCTGCGGCGACGGTCGGGTGTTCATGCAGGCCCAGACCAACCCCTCGGCGGCGGCATCGGTGGACGCCCTGCGCGACTCGATGGCCCAGATCGCCGAGGACTTCCCGATCACGGCCTGGAAGGCGTACTGCCACGCCGGCGGGCCCGGATGGTTCCTCGACGACCACGATCCGAGCGCGCCCCAGGTGGGCGAGGCGTTCCTGGCCCAGGCCGAGGCGCTCGGCATCCCCCGGGTGGCCATCCACAAGGGCTTCACCGCCATCGGCGGCACCGCGCCCGACGCCGGCACGTACTCGGACCCCGTCGACATCGGTCCGGCGGCGGCGGCCCACCCCGACCTCGACATCATCGTGTACCACTCCGGCTTCGACGTCGGCCCCACCGAGGGCCCCTACGCCGAGGCCAACGGGTTCGGCGTCGATCGGCTCATCACGTCGATGCGCGCCTCGGACGTCGGCCCCGGCGCCAACGTGTACGCCGAGCTCGGCTCCACCTGGCGCTTCGTGATGAGCGACCCGACGGCGGCGGCCCACGTGCTGGGCAAGCTGCTGGTCCACGTCGGGCCCGACAACATCCTGTGGGGCACGGACTCGATCTGGTACGGCTCGCCCCAGGACCAGATCGAGTCGTTCCGCGCCTTCCAGATCAGCGAGGAGCTCCAGGAGCGCCACGGCTACCCGGCGCTCACCGACGAGATCAAGCGCAAGGTCCTCGGACGCAACGCCGCTCGCCTGCACGGCCTCGATCCTGCCGCCGGCGCCTGCCGGTTCGACAAGGCCGAGCTGCAGGAGGTCCGCTTCCGCACCGGGCGCAAGAACCAGACCTACGGCCCCACCACCGCGGCGGCGGTCGGGCTGCTCCAGCAGCGCGGCGAGCCGTGGGAGCGCGGCACGGCCTGAGGGGCGCGGCGCCCGCGGCCTGCTCACGCGCCGCTCACAACCGGACGCGAAGCTGGGGGGATGAAGCGCGCCCTGCTCGTCCTCGTCGCGGCCGTCGCCGGCCTGTCGGCGCTCGGCCTGTCCGCCTGCACGCCCACGTCGGGGCGCTACATCGACCTCGTGTTCGCGTCGACCACGAAGTCGACCCACCTCTACAAGGAGACGAAGGACCTCACCACGGGTGCCGACCTCGACCTGTTCACCGACGTGTACCAGCCCACGGGCGACACCCTCGCCAAGCGACCGGCGATCGTGTGGGTCCACGGTGGCGGCTTCAAGACCGGCAACCGCACGCAGATCGGCGACGTCGCCGCCGAGTGGGCCCGACGGGGCTACGTGACGCTGTCGATCTCCTACCGCCTCGACCCCGGCAACAAGTGCCAGGAGTACCAGGACGGCAAGTTCACCGACCCGGTCCAGGCGGAGGCCGAGCGGGCTCGCTGCGAGCGGGCGATCTACGCCGCCCAGAACGACGCGTTCTCGGCCCTGGGGTGGCTGCGCCGCCACGCCGCCGAGTTCAAGGTGGACACCTCGCGGCTCGTCGTGGCCGGCAGCTCGGCGGGCGCCGTCACCGCGCTCAACGTCGCCCAGCGCGGCAACGTCGACGGCGGGGCGGTGCCGGTCGGGAGGTCGGTGAAGGCCGCGCTCGCCATGTCGGGCTGCCAGTACGACCCCGCGGCGATCGACGCCAACGACGCCCCGATCGCCATGATCGCCTCGGGCGGCGACATCTCCGTGCCCTACGAGTGCAGCGTCGCCACGGTCGACGCGGCCAAGGGCTTCGGGACGCCGGTGGCCGCCAACTACTGGCCCGGCGAGAGCTACCACGCCAAGGACCTCTACCGGCGCCACCAGGCCGAGATCGACGTCGGCTGGACGTCCTTCCTCTACCAGCGCCTCGCCCTCTCCCAGCCGTGAACCGCCCCCGGCACGTGGTGGTGCTGCTGCTCGACAGCCTGAACCGCCACCTCATCGGGCCCTACGGCGGCGCCGAGTTCGACACGCCGAACCTCGACCGGCTCGCCGCCCGATCGGTGCGCTTCGAGCGGCACGTGACCGGATCGCTGCCGTGCATGCCGGCCCGCCACGACCTGCTCACCGGGTCGCTCGACTTCCTGTGGCGCCCGTGGGGCTCGCTCGAGCTGTGGGACGAGCCGGTGACCGTGCCGCTGCGGCGGGCCGGGGTCACCACGATGCTCGTGTCGGACCACCCGCACCTGTTCGAGACCGGCGGCGAGAACTACCACTGCGAGTTCACCGCGTGGGACTACGTGCGCGGCCACGAGGGCGATCCGTGGCGCACTGCGCCCGACCCGTCGTGGCTGGGGGCGCCGGCGCTGCCCGCCCGCCCCGGCCCCCTCGCCTTCCCCTACGACCACAGCCGCACCTGGTTCCGAGCCGAAGGCGACTTCCCCGGCCCGAGGACCATGGCGGCCGCCGCCGACTGGCTGGCGCGCCAGGCTCCGCACGCCGAGCGCTCGCTGCTCGTGGTCGACGAGTTCGATCCCCACGAGCCCTTCGATACGCCGGAACCGTGGGCCTCGCGCTACGACGACTCGCCCGACCCCAAGGTCATCTGGCCGCCGTACGCCACCGACGCGCTCGCCCGGGGCATCGTCTCGCCCGAGGACGCCCGGCGCATCCGCGCCGCGTACGGGGCGAAGCTCTCGATGATCGACCACCACCTCGGCCGGGTGCTCGACGTGATCGACGAACGCGACGGGTGGGACGACACCGCGGTGGTGGCCTGCACCGACCACGGCCACTACCTCGGCGAGCTCGATCGCTTCGGCAAGCCCGGCGCCCCGCTCAACTGGCCGATGCGCCGCATCCCCCTCCTCGTGGCCTGGCCCGGGGTGGCGCCCGGCTCGTGCGATGCGCTCACCACCACCGTCGACCTCCACGCCACCCTGCTCGATGCGTTCGGCGTGCCCGCACCCGATCGCCCGCACGGTCGTTCGCTCGTTCCCCTGCTCGAGGGGACCGCAGCCGGCGTGCGCGAGTGGGCGCTGACCGGGGTCTGGGGCCGCGAGGTCCACGTGACCGACGGCCGGCGGACCTACTGCCGAGCGCCCGAGGGCGACAACGCTCCGCTGTCGATGTGGTCGAACCGGTGGTCAACCATGCCGATCCACGCCCTGCCCGACGTGCGGCTGCCGATGCCCGACCACCGGGCGACGCTCGACCGCATGCCGGGCTCGGACATCCCGGTGATCCGCCAGCCGTTCCAACCGGGTGACCTCCTGCCGTACTGGGCGGCCACCCGCTTCTCGGGCCACCACCTCTGGGACGGCGAGGAGGATCCGGAGGAGGCGCGCGACCTCGCCGGCACCGCGGCGGAGGCCGAGCTGGCCGAGCTGCTCCGCACCGCGCTCGTCGAGCTCGAGGCCCCCGGCGACCAGCTCAGCCGGCTGGGCCTGGCCTGAGCAGCGCCTGCTCGAGCGGGCCCGGGCCCGACGCGGGGAGGCGGCGCAGGTACCACTCGTGGCGCACCACGAGGTGGAAGGTGCCGGGCGGGATGCCCATGAAGTCGGCGGCGTCGGGCACCTGGCTGGCGTGCGCCGCCATCGCTGCCTGCTTGGCCGACAGCTCGGCGTCCACGTCGAGGCGCACGAGGGCGGCGTCGGGATCGTCGATCCCGAGGCGCTCGAGCTCGACCGCGCACCACGCGGCGGGATCGAGTCGGCCCCGCTCGATGCGATCGCGCCGCAGCTCGCGCAGCCAGCGGCGGTCGAGCGTCACCTCGAGCAGCTCGCCCACCCCCGCCCGCTCGGCGGCGTCGAGGCCGATGTGGTGCACCGCCACGTGGTCGGGATGGCCGTAGGTGCCGTTCGGGTCCTGGCCCACCAGGGCGTCGGCGCCGACGCTCCGCAGCAGCTCGGCCAGATCGGCGGCGGCGGCCGTGATCGACGCGGCGAGCGCGCCGACGGTGCGGTTGGCCTCGCTGCCGGCCATGCCCGAGTCGCGGTAGCCGAGGTAGTGCAGCTCGTCGACACCGAGGTGGGCGGCGGCCTCGGCGGTCTCCATGCGGCGGTGGTCGGCCGCGTCGACGGTCACCCAGTCGGGCATGGTGCCCTCTTCGCCGCTGGTGGCCAGCACGAGCACCACCCGCCACCCCCGGTCGGCCGCGCGGCGCATGGCGCCGCCCGAGAAGATCGCCTCGTCGTCGGGGTGCGGGTGGACGAAGACGGCGGTGGGCACGGTCAGGGGAGCGCTCGCAGCACGGTGAGGAGCTCGGCCGGCGTCGCCACGATGCGGTCGGGCGCGGCTCGGTCGAGCTCGCCGGGCTCGGCGAAGCCCCACTCGACCGCGACGGCGAGGCACCCGTGCTGGCGCGCGCCCTCGATGTCGTGGCGGCGGTCGCCGACCATGGCGACGTGGCCCGGGTCGGGCCCGCCGAGGCCGGCGAGGGCGTCGCCCACGATCTGGCCCTTGGTGCGCACGGCACCGTCGGGGAGGCAGCCGGCGACCAGCTCGAAGCGGTCGAGGAGCCCCACGTGGCGCAGGGTCGTCTCGCCCATGTCGATCATCTTGGCGCTGGCCAGGGCGAGCCGGACGCCATCGGCCCGCAGCCCGTCGATCACCTCGGGCATCCCCGCCACCAGCTCCGCCTGGCGGAGCCCCTCGGCCCGCAGGTGCGCGCGGTACCCGTCGATGACCGCCTGGTGCAGGTCGGTCGGCAACCCGACGCGGTCGAGGCTCTCGGCGAGGGTGGGCCCGATCATCCAGCGGAGGTCGACGTCGTCGGCCACCGGGTGGCCCACGTCGGCCATCGCGCGCCGGAACGAGCCGGTGATGCCCACCTCGGGGTCCGTGATGGTCCCGTCGAGGTCGAAGAGCACGGCGTCGAGCACGTCAGGCCGCCGTCTGCCCGACCGCATCGTCGACCTCGGCGAGCCAGCGCCGCTCGACGATCAGCCACGTGCCGAGCGGCACCAGCGAGGCCGCCATGGCCCCGGCCGTGCGCTTCAGGCCCCAGCCGAGGTCGTCGCGCAGCAGGAGCAGGCCGCAGAAGTAGGCGAGGAACGCCGTGCCGTGGATCGGCCCGACGACCTTCGTGGCCGCGTCCAGGTCGATGGTCCGCTTGGCGATCGAGGCGACGATGAGCGCCACCCAGGTGGCGGCCTCCGCCAGAGCGATGAGGCGGAAGGTGCGAACGGTCATGCCGCCATCGGAGCAGGTGCGGTCGACGACCGCCAAAGGCAGGGTCACCCGATCGCGCCGCCCGACACGAGCCAGGAGGTGAGGACGACGTAGGTGGCCGTGCCGGCGAGGATGCTGAGCACCGCCGAGCGCCGCCACAGGTGCAGGGCCACGGTGACCGTGAGGGCGACGACTTCGGGCAGGGCGTGGGGCCACGAGCGCAGCGGTACGTCTTGGAGCGTGTAGATGGTGAGGATCACCATGATCCCGGCGGGCAGGTGGAGCCCGAGGAACCGGATCACCGAACTGCGCCGCAGGGGCTCGATCACCACGAACGGCACGGCGCGCAGGGCCACCGTGACCGCACCGGCCACGAGCAGCGAGGCCAGGATCGCCGGCCCCTCAGGCATCGGGCACCACGTCGCCGGGTGGTGCCCCTGGCCCCCGGGTGCGGTGGCGCACGAGGAGCACGACCACGAGCAGGCCGAGGGCCACCACGAGCATCCGTTCGTGGGCGATGCGGGCGGCGGCGAGCGCGCACCCCACCGCGAGGAGGGGGGTCGGCACGTCGCGTGCGGCCCGGATGGCGTCGAGGGCGAGGACCGCGAACAGGGCCACGAGCGCGAAGCCGAAGCCGCGGATGCTCTCGGGGAGGGCACGGCCGGAGAGCGCGCCCACGATCCCGCCGGTCACCCAGTACGCCTGGCAGAGGACCTGGATGGCCAGGATCCGGGTGCTCGTGAGCTCGGGCTCCGGCAGGGTCGCGGTCAGCGCGTACGCCTCGTCGGTCAGCGCATAGGTGGCGTACGCCCGTCCGAGGCGGCCGTCGACGCGATGGCGGGGGAACGACAGCGCGTAGAAGAGGTGGCGGCTGTTGACCAGGAACGTCGTCGCTGCGATGGAGGCGAGCGGGGTGGCGGCGCTGATGAGCCCGACCATGAGGAACTCCATGGACCCGGCGTAGACGAGCACCGAGAACAGCGGCGTCCACCACCAGGCGAACCCCGACTGGACCACCAGCACGCCGAAGGCCATCCCGATGGGGAACAGGCCCAGGCCGACGCCGATCGTGTCGCGGACGGCGGCGCGCCGGTCACCGCGGCGGCCGGCGTCGCGTCCGGTGGCCCTCCCCATGGCCGCCATCCTGCCCGCGACGAGCGCACCCGCCTCGACGCGACGTCGGGGCCCGGCCCTACGGCTGCGGGACAGGACCTCGCCACCGGCGGCGCCGCCAGCGCGTGCCCCACGACACGACCGCCTCGCGGTAGTCGCCGACGGCGAGGATCTCGACCGTCGCCATGGGGTCGACTGTCGAGAGGTGGTAGGTGGCGATGACCCGGTTCGGGGCGATCAGGGTCACCGCGACGTGGTGCCGCGGGCGCGACGCGAGGTTCCCGATCCGGAGCGTGTGCTCGTCGACGCGCTCGACGATCCACGGTGACGCCACCCGGTCGACCCTACGTTGCCGCAGGGCAACGAACCGGACACGCTCGCCCGACTCACCCGAACGGGTGGGGGAGCTTCGGGCCCGGGTCCGAGCGCGGCATCGGCGCTGCCGAGGTCCTGGCGTCAGCCGGCGGGCGGCCAGCAGTAGCGGTGCGGGGCCGGCTCGTCGCCGCCGCCCTCGACGACCTGCACGGCGCGAGCCACCTTCTTGGCCCCGCGGACGAGGCCGCCCAAGCCGGCGGGGAGGTCGTCGAACGACTCGTCGACGACCGGCCGCCGAGCACCCGTCTCGGCCGCCAGGTCCGAGCGGAGCACGTCGCGCTGGTAGGCGTCCCAGCGGGCCCGGCCGTCGGCGTAGGTGGGCGTGTCCAGGTACGCGATCACGACGTGCGCGCCGGCGGCGAGGCGGCGACGCGCCGACCCGTCGGCGCACGGCACCTTGGCGCCGACGCTCGACGTGGAGCTGATGAACCCCTTGCCCTGGAGGCTGGTGCCGTCGATGCTCCGCGGCCGATCCTCCACCACCGATGCCCCGTAGCAGTGCGCCGGGTGCACGCCGACGACCTCGAGGTAGGCGCCGAGCAGCTCCTGCGCCGACGAGGGCAGATACCCGAAGGCGGACGGGACCGGCGCCGGCTCCTGGTTCTGAGGCCAGACCGCAGCGGCGACGGCCAGCCAGTTGAGGACCTCGACGTGCACGCCAGGCGGGCCGCCAGGCGCGATCTCGATCGGCGTCGACGCGGCCCACGCCCCGAAGGTCGTTGCGACAGGCGCGGCGAGCCCGCTCGCGCCGTGGAGCACGTGGAGCACGTGGATCCCCGTGACCTCGGCGATCGTCGCCGCGCCGACGCCGTCGGCATCAGCTCCCTTGGATCGGACCCGCAGGGCACGGGCCAGGCCCAGGGTCCGGTCGGGCCCGATCCCCGCCGCTGCGAGGTAGGCGATCGCGAGGTCCTCGTCGAGCACCGAGGCCTCGCCCGCCACCCGCTCGACCCACCGGGTGGCGCCGTCGATCGTGACGACCTCGGGCGGCGCACCGGCGGGTCGGGAGCCCTCGCCGGCGGCGTGGACCACTTCCCACTCGACGTAGCGATCCCGCTCGCGCGCCAGCGCCCCGCCCTCGTGGTGGTCGGGCACGCGGTAGCAGCCGAACACGAGGTCCGGTCGGGCGGCGAGCCCGGAGCTCGCCAGGTAGGCGGCGACGTCGTCGAGCTCCGTGCCGCTCCGGGTGGGGATGCGCTCGCTCATCACGCCGGCACGCTGCGGCGCAAGGTACGGAGATCGGGCCCGATCGCGCTCGGCGCGCTCGGCGGTGGCCACCGCGGCGCGCTCGTGCTCCGGCGCCGGGGGCGGCGCATCGGGAGGTCGGATCCGTGCGATCGGACGGACCGCGTCGTCGATCAGGTCGCCAGCGAGCCGTCGGAGCGAGCCGCCGGCCTCGGGCTCGCCCGTCGCCGACCGTCGGGTCCAGCTCGGGTTGTAGAGCCACTCGCCGGCCGGGCCGCGCAACGGCCGTCCGGCCAGGTCTGGCGCCGCGCCGCCGGGGGGCGGGTCGGCAGGCCGCACCGCCCGCTCGGCCGCACCCTCGGCCACGTGGGCCTCGTACACCGCTCGCTGCTCGGGCGACATCGCCGCCAGCTGCTCCTCGGTGGGGCCGCCGGCGCCCATCCCGGCCGCCATGGCCTCCTTGGCCTGCCGGATCGCGTCGCGCCACCCCATGTCCGCTCACCTCTTCGTCGACCGAGCGACGAAGGTTAGGTGGCCTCCCCCCTGCTTCGCGTGGGCCCAAGACGCCACGAGGACCGAGCCCGTTCGGGGGCATCGGTCCTCGTCGGTGCCGGGCGCCGAGGCGCCCGTCGGTCTGGTTGGTCGGGGTGGCGGGATTTGAACCCACGACCTCTGCGTCCCGAACGCAGCGCTCTGCCAAGCTGAGCCACACCCCGGAGTGTGCGAGGGACCACCGTAGCCCGCTGGCCCCGGCGGCTCCCACCCGGATCGGCTCAGGTGGGCGTGGCGTCCGCCATGCCCTCGCGGTAGGGCTCGCCGGCCAGCAGGGCGGTGGCGGCGCGGCGCAGGCGGAAGGCGTCGAGCGGCTTGGCCAGCCACCCGTCGGCCTCGGCCCGGCTGGCGAGGAAGGCGTCGACGTCGCGGTCGAGCAGCATGAGCACCGGCGTGTGGTCGAGGCGGCCGACCGACTCGTCGAGGCGCAGGTCCATGCACGCCGCCATGCCGCCCATGTTGCCGATCTGCAGGTCGAGGATCACCAGCTCCGGCGAGAGCTCGCGCACGGCCGGGCGCACGTCGGTGCCCTGGCGGACCCGGAGGACCTCGATGTCGTCGCCGGCGATGGCGGCATCGACCTCCTCGTGGATCCAGTCGGCATCGGTGGCGAGCAGCACGCGTGGCACGGCGCCAACCTAGCCCCGAGCCCGGCGGCGGCTCCACGTCCGCCCAGCGCCCGGGGTGGCCCGGAACCAACCCCCGACGCCCTCCGGCGGAGCCTCCGGTACCATCGGATGTCCCCGACCACCCCGAGGAGGAGCACCCGGTGCTCGAGATCGAAGTCGACCAGCAGCCGACGCACACGCTGTGCCGGCCCGTGGGCGAGCTCGACGCGTACACCGTGTCGGCGTTCCGCGAGTCGCTCGGCGAGCTCGCCACGCACCCCCGGGTGGTCATCGACCTCTCGTCGGTGCCGTTCATGGACTCGGCGGGCCTCGGCGCCCTCATCGGCGGGATCCGTCGGGCGCGCGAGCACGGCGGCGAGGTCGCCGTCGCCTGCAGCCGGCCCACCCTCACCAAGCTCCTGCACACCACCGGGTTCGACCGGATCGTCCCCGTCACCGAGACGCTCGAGGCCGCGGTCGAGGCGGTCGGCTCGCCCGTCAGCTGAGCGGGCTCAGCCGCGCGCTCGGCGCAGCGCCGCCCGGGCGTCGGCTGCGTGGTGCACCACCTCGTGGAGCACGAAGCGGGCCATCAGCTCGATGGTGAACCGCTCGCCGTCTCGGCGGGTGGCCGAGCGGTCCCAGTCGTCGTCGCCCACCAGCCGCAGCGCCTCGCTGAGCTTGCCGGCGTTGCGACCCAGGTCGTCGACCACGGCGGCCACGTCGGACTCGTTGGCCATGCCGTCGTCGATGGCGGCCTCGTGGTCCCACCACCCGAGCTCGGGGTCGTGCTCGGCGAGGGTCCGCACGATCCGCTCGGCGAAGACCGTGAGCAGGTCGCGCACGTGCACCCCGTACTCGAGGGCGGACCAGGAGCCGTCGGCGCCTCGGACGCGCACGGCATCGTCGTCGGCGTCGAGGAGGAGCTGGCCGAGGGCGTGGGCCTCGTCGCGCACCTCGGCGCCGAGCGCTCGGGCGGGGAGCGACCGGGGCTCGAAGCCGCAGCCGGCGCACGCCGCGCGCTCGGCCACCACGGGGAGCCACGACTCGAGCCCGGTGCCCGCCGAGCCGTCGGTGGGCACCGCCGCCTCCGCCCGCTCGTCGGAACCTGGCACGGAAGGTGGACGCCCGTGACCACCTTCCGTGCCAGGTTCGGCATCGGCGGGGTCGTGGTCGGCGGGGTCGTGGTCCTCCGAGCCGAGCGGCACGAGCGGCACGAGCGGCGAGCCCACCCGCCAGAGGTTGCCGTCGAGGTCCTCGGTGGCGAACTCGCGCAGGCCGTAGGGCTGGTCGGCGGGCGGGGCGATGGCCCGCGCGCCGAGCGCGGTCCAGCGGGCGAAGAGGTCGTCGGCGTCGGCGACGTGGAGGTACACCCCCGACCAGGTCTGCTGCGGACCGGGCAGGTCGTGGAGCTCGTTCAGGTGCAGCTCGGCGCCGTCGAGCTCCACGATGGCGTAGCCGGGGTGCTCGGCCACCAGCTCGAAGCCGAGGCGCTGGTACCACGCCATCGCCCGGGCCAGGTCGGACACCGGCAGCACCGGGACGGCGGTGGTGGGCCAGGTCACGTCCGGTCGAAGAGGTGGTCGCCGACCACCGCCAGGCCGTCGAGGTCGTGCACATCCGTCTGGAGGAACGGCACGCGGATGACCGGCGCCGGCTCCACCATGTCGGCCAGGCCCGCCAGGTGCTCCTCTTCGCGGTGGGCCACCAGGGCGAAGTCGGCCAGGTTGCGGTAGAGCCCGCCGAGGTCCGTGCCCTCGAAGTGGCGGGCCCGCTCGCGCAGCGCCTCGGGCATCTCGTCGGTGAAGTGGGGGTGCATCCGGTTGACGATGAGCGCGGCGATCGGGATGTCGGCCTCGGCCAGCTTCTCGGCGAAGAACCGGGCCTCGGCCACCGTGTCGCGCTTGGGCGAGGCGACGAGGACGTAGGAGGTGGCGGGGCTGGTGAGCAGCTCGAGCACGGCGTCGGCCCGCTCCTTGAAGCCCGCCTCCATCCCGTCGAAGGCCTGGAAGAAGGTGATGGCGTCCTCGAACACCTCGGCGCCCACCACCTTGCTCACCTGACGCACGAACGCCTGGGCCGCCACGTTGACCGCCTTCATGACGCCGCGGGTCGGCGCCATCAGCACCCGGTAGAGGCGGTGGTCGAGGAAGCGGGTGAGCCGCCTCGGCGCCTCCAGGAAGTCGAGCGCGTTGCGACTCGGCGGGGTGTCGACCACCACGAGGTCGAACCCGTCGTCGTGGTGCAGCTCGTAGAGCTTCTCCATCGCCATGTACTCCTGCGTGCCCGAGAGGGCGCCGGAGATGTTGCGGTAGAAGCGGTTGGCGAGGATCCGCTCGGCCTGCTCGGGGTCGGAGGAGTAGCGGGTGACCAGGTCGTCGAACGTGCTCTTGGTGTCGAGCATCACCGCCCACAGCTCGCCGGGCCACGAGCCGTCGATGCGCGTGGGCTCGTTGCCGATGCCCTCGCCGCCGAGCCCGAGGGCGTCGGCGAGGCGCTTGGCCGGATCGATGGTGACGACCACCGCCCGTCGGCCCTGCGCCGCCGCCTCCATGGCGAGGACGGCCGCGCTCGTGGTCTTGCCCACGCCGCCGGAGCCCGAGGTGATGACGATCTGGCGCTCGGCCACCAGCTCGGCCAGCGACGGGGCGCTCACGACAGCTCCGCGACGCCGTCGAGCACCGCGGCCGCCAGCAGGTCGAGCTGCTCGGGGCCCAGATCGGCGTCGAACAGGTAGGGCACGCGCAGCTGGGGCAGCGGCAGTGCCTCGCGCAGCCGCTCCACCTGCTCGGCCTGGAGGGCCGTGCGATCGAGGCGGAAGCGGGCGGCGGCGGCGAGCGAGGCGGCCTCGCCGTCGCGCAGCGACGCGCCCTGCGCCTCGGCGGCCGCGCGCGGGTCGGCCCCCAACCCGGCGAGCTCCGGGTAGAGGCCGTTGACCACCACCGGCCCGAGGCTGACCCCCACCCGATCCTCGAGCTGGTACGCCGTCTCCACCAGCTCGTTGACCGGGGTCTCCTCGGGCAGGGTCACGAGGACCACCTGGCAGCGGGCCGGGTCGCCCAGCAGGTCGAGCACGTCGCGCGCCTGGGCGTTGATGGGGCCCAGGCGCACCGCGTCGGCCAGGCCCGACGCCGACTGCAGGAAGCTGATGGCGTGGCCGGCGGCTGGCGCATCGAGGATGAGCACGTCGGCCAACCGGCGCCGCTCCATCTGCTTGATCTTGCCCAGCACGAGGATGTCTCGGATCCCGGGGATGGCGGTGGCGACCATGTCGAGGGCGCCGCTGGTCATCAGGCGCTTCGAGATCCGGCCCATGCCCGCATCCTCGAGGAACTCGATCAGCGCCTCGTCGGGGGTCAGGGTGCGGGCTCGCACGGCCGCCCGCCCGAGGGCCTCGTCGGGCTCGGCGAGGGTCACCTCGTCGTAGGAGAACGCGGGGGAGCCGTACATCGCGGCAAGGCCCGACTTGCCCTCGACCTCGACGATCAGGGCCGACAGGCCGCTGGCGGCCGCCGCCCGGGCGAGCGCAGCGGTCACCGTGGTTTTGCCGACACCGCCCTTGCCCGCCACGATGACGAGGCGAGATGCCGTGAAGAACTGCGCTGGATCCACTCCAGAGCTCCCTCGATGGTCGGCGTCTCCTGGAGGTACGTGCGGTGCGCAGACTACCGATGCTGGCAACGGCCCTGACCATGCTCGCCGTGGTCTTGGGCCTGGCGGGCCCGGTCGCGGCGCGCTCGCTGGCTCCGGCGCAGTCCGGCGGCGACGATGCGGGTCGGGTCAGCATCCTCAAGGTCGAGGGGCTGATCGACCCGGTCATGGCCGACTTCATCGAGCGCTCGGTGCACGCCGGCGAGGACGCCGGCGTCGTCGCCGTGGTGCTCCAGCTCGACAGCGCCGATGCGGTGGTCGACGACGACGTGCTCGTCGATCTCGCCCGCACCATCCACGACGCCGAGGTGCCCGTGGCGGTCTGGGTGGGCCCGAGCGGCTCCAGCGCCCGGGGCAAGGCGGCCCAGCTCGTCGGCGCCGCCGACCCCATCGGGATCGCACCCGGCGCCCGCCTCGGCAAGACCGGACCGCTCGTCATCCCCGAGGAGCTGCTGTCGCCGGCGTTCGTCGACGCGGCCGACCGCCTCGAGGGGGGCACGGTCAACGCCGCCGAGGCGGCCGAGCTGGGCATCGTCGAGACCGAGGACGCCCCGGTCATCGGCGAGTTCCTCATCGACCTCCCCGGCTTCGAGACCAAGACCGTGAAGGTCGAGGGGCGCACGGTCCGCCAGCCGGTCACCACGCCGGTCTTCTCGTCGCTGTCGGTCGACAAGCAGCTGTTCCACACCGTGGCCAGCCCCGCGGCCGCCTACCTGCTGCTCGTCATCGGGCTGGGGCTGATCATCTTCGAGTTCTTCACCGCCGGCGTCGGCGTCGCCGGCCTGGTGGGCGCCGGCTCGCTGGTGCTCTCCTGCTACGGCCTCGCCATCTTGCCGGTCCGCCCCTGGGCGGTCGCCCTGCTCGTGCTGGCGATGTTCGGCTTCGCCGTCGACGTGCAGACCGGTGTGCCGCGCCTGTGGTCGGGCATCGGGTTCGTGTCGCTCCTGATCGGCTCGCTCACGCTCTACGACGGCTTCTCGCTCTCGTGGATCACCTTGCTCGTCGGCATCGGCGGCACCACCCTGGCCATGGTCGGCGGCATGCCCGCCATGGTCCGCACCCGCTTCTCCACGCCCACCATCGGGCGCGAGTGGATGATCGGCGAGGAGGGCGAGGCGGTCACCAACATCTCGCCCGACGGGGTCGTGCGCGTGCGCGGCGCGCTCTGGCGAGCCCGCACCAACCGGGCCACGCCCATCGACCTGCGCGACGCCATCCGCGTCGTCGAGGTCGACGGGCTGCTGCTCGAGGTCGAGCCGCTCGAGGGTG
>JAGQSL010000150.1 GCA_020439525.1 Acidimicrobiales bacterium
CCAGCCGCCGAGCTCGAGCACCCGCTCGTGCTCGGCGCGCACCTCGTCGGTGGTGGTCGGGTCGTCGATCGCCTCGCCCACGAGCGCCGGATCGAGGCCCATCTCGCCCACCAGGTGCTCGGCCACCTCGCGGCGGTGCGGCTTGAGCCCGTCGACGTGCAGCGCGGTGCCGGCCCGCAGGTACCACTCGTCGAGCAGGGCCGGGTCCTCCCGGCGGAGGCGGGCGCCGACGCGCATCATCGACCAGCCGTAGCTCCACTCCCGCTCCCACGGGTGCTTCTTGCCCTCGGCCCGGTTGACCTCCTCGAGGCTGAAGAACCGCCAGCGCACGTCGAGGTCGACCTGGTCGCGCACCGACCGCATCCAGAGCGACGTCTGGTAGGCGTAGGGGCACATCACGTCGAAGTGGAAGTCGACCGACGTGGGCGAGGCGCTCACGACGTCATCCCGCCGAGCCCCACGAACGAGCGGGCCAGCTCGATCTCGCCCATGTGGCGCAGCCCGTGCTGGTAGATCCAGCACTCGAAGCCGTCGAGCACGGTGATGCCCTCGGGCCCGGCGCAGCGGGCGCTGTAGGTCGACGCCACCTGCGGTGGGTACGGCGGCGCGATCAGCACCCGGGTCAGGTCGGCCGGGTCCATCGCGGCCAGGTGGTCCTCGGTGCGGGCGAACACGGTGCGCATGTACTCGATGAAGGCGTCGTAGTCGCCGATGCGCTGGTGGACCATCTCGTCGACGGTCTTGTGCTTGCCGTGGTCGTTGATGGTGGGCTGCACCCGCTCGTACCAGGCGTCGTCCCAGATCGGGGGTTGGCCGGTGATCATGAAGAAGCTGGCGTCCTGCATGTTCACGTAGTGGAACAGCGAGAAGGCGATCGGCAGGGTGCCCTCGCGCTCCTGGTGGTTGACCTGGTCGGCGTCCATGGTGGTCACGGCCTGCTCGTAGAGGCCGTGCATGGTGTGCATGCGGCGCCGCAGGCTGTCCATCAGCAGCTCGGCCGGTGGGTGTGCCATGGTGTCGTCCCCTTCGTCGCCTCGGCTGCCCCGACCGTACCGAGGGGTCAAACTTCTGTCAACGCGCGTGCCAGAAGATCGGGTGCATCAGCAGCGGGCGATGACCTCGTCGCCGTAGGCGGCGAGCGACGCCTCGGGGTCGTTCCAGAAGAGGAACGCCGGCAGGATCACCCGGCTCACGCCCATCGCGGCCAAGGCCTCGACCTCCTCGAGCGCCCGCCCGCCGATGGCGCCGCGGCCGCCGCTCGTGAGCTCGATGGCATCGGGGTCGCGGCCGTGCGCCTCGGCGGTGCGGCGCACCACGTCGAACAGCGCCGCCTGCTCTTCGTGGCCGCCGCGGCCGGGGAAGAAGCCGTCGCCGAGGCGACCGGCCCGACGAGCCGCCGCCTCGGTGTGGCCGCCGACGTGGATCGGCACCGGCCCGTCCATCGGCGTGGGCTGGAGGATGGCGTCGGTGAAGTCGGCGTAGGCGCTGTGGTGCGAGGCAGGCTCGCCGGACCAGAGCGCTCGCATGGCCTCGACGTAGGCGTCGGTGCGCTTGCCCCGATCTCGGAAGGGCACGCCGATGGCGTCGAACTCCTCCTCGAGCCACCCGACCCCGATGCCCGCGATCATGCGGCCGCCGGACATGCGGTCGAGCGTGGCCAGCTCCTTGGCCAGCACCACCGGGTTGCGCTGCGGGAGGATCAGGATCCCGGTGGCCAGCTTGATCCGCTCCGTGCGGGCGGCGAGGTAGGCGAGCCAGATCAGCGGATCGGGGATGGGGGAGCGCTCGCCGCCAGGCATCTTCCCGGACGGGTCGTAGGGGTACGTCGACTCGTAGCCCTCGGGCACGACGACGTGCTCCACGGTCCAGAGCGACTCGAAGCCCGCCGCCTCGGCGGCCCGGGCGAACGTGGTGGCCGCCTCCGGTTCGGTGAAGGGTCCGGTGTTGGCGAAGGCGAGGCCGAAGTGCATGGGGCGATCCTCTCAGGTGCCGGCATCGGGTGCGCCGATGAGCCCGGTGGTGGCGGGCACCGTGCCCTCGAGGAGGGCGCGGAACGGGCGGCCACCTCGTCGAGGCCGGTGCGGTGCTCGATGTGGAGCCAGCCGGCGGCCCAGGCGGCGTGGCCGGCCCACGCCTCGTCCATGCGCCGGTCGAGCTCGGCGCGGCCCCACTGCTCGGCGCGCGCCGCGATCTGCGACGGCGCGAAGAACATCGTGGGCGTCGGTCCGGGGAGGGGTTCGCCGCCGCCCATGGCCTCCCAGTGGGTGCCGCCCAGGACCATGTCGTGGCGCAGCTCGTCGCCGAGCCGCTCGTGGATGGCCGCCCGCACCGCGCCGTCGCCGCTCACGTCGACGTACGCGCTCGGCTCGACGGCGAGCTGGCCGACGGCGCCGTAGGCCAGCACCTCGTCGCAGACCGCCAGGCCCTCGACGAACCCGACGTTGCCGGGCGACGTCAGCCCGACGACCCGCACGGCGCCCCCGGCTCGGGCCAGGCGGGCGATGCCGAGGGCGGTCTTCGACGAGGCGCTCGAGATCACGACGGTCGAGGCGCCGAACCACCCGCGCTCGTCGAGGAAGTCGACGACGAGGTAGGAGGTGACGAACAGCCCGTACAGCAGGGCGCGCCGGTCCTCGGCCGCCGAGCCGGGCCCCTCGTCAGGCCGGGCGGTGAGGTAGCGGTTGTAGGTGGCGGCGAGCGTCGCTCGGTGGGGGGCGGCGTCGGTGAAGCCGTCGGGGCCCGCCCGGTCGACGTCGACCACCAGCTCGGTGGACATGGGCAGGAAGCCGAAGACCCGCCGACCCACCTCGAGGTCGTCGTGCGCGGACTCGACCACGCGGGCGTAGCCCCACACCGGGACCCGGCCCCACCCGTCGGGCGCGGGGAAGGCCGCCCAGTACCCGAGCAGGTCGCCGATGGCGCCGTAGGTCACGTTGTTGGCGGTGAGGGCGAAGCGCTCGATGGCGAGGCGCGCCTGGCCGGGGCGGAGCGCGGGGGCGGGAGCGTCGTCGATGCGCAGGTGGCGCAGGTCGGCGCGGTCGACGAGGAGGTCCACGGGCGATCCCTCCTACTGGCGGGCCATCGCGGCGCGCTGCTCGGCTCGGGCGGCGTCGGCCTCCTGGGCCTGCGATGGGCTGAGCAGCACGATGTCGAGGCGGGCCAGGGTGCCCTCGAAGGCGAACGGGTGGTCGTAGCGCTCGCTGACCTGCGACCCGTGGTCCTGGCCGACGCTCGGGCCGATGCTCGACATGATGGCCATGACGTAGGGGATCTCGACCGAGCCCGCGTCGGCCCCGTCGATCACCAGCCGGGCGGTGCCGGTCTGGCCGGTGCGCCGGAACTCCACCCCGATGGCCGACTCGCCGACGGGCACCGGGAGCGTGGACTCGACGATGGTGTGGTCGCCGAACGCGTTGTAGTCGAACACCAGGTGGTCGTCCTGCACGAAGACGGTCAGGCCCGAGTTCTCCGTGCCCGACGCGTAGAGCACGCCGCCCGCGCCCGCCGGGCGATCGACGGTGGCCACCAGGTCCCAGCTGCGCCCGCCGAGGGCGGCCGCGGCCTGGGCCGGCAGGGGCGCCATCGGGGGGAAGTACCGGTACGAGCGGTCGGCGGGGTGGGGCGAGCGGTCGCGGAAGCGGGCGCCGAACAGCTCGATGGTGCGGTCGTCGAGCGGCAGCACCCCGTGGGCCTCGGCTTCGGTCCACCAGCGCTCGACCATGGCGGCGAGGCGCTCGGGCTCGGCGGCGGCGAGGTCGTTGGTCTCGGAGCGGTCGACCCGCAGGTCGTAGAGCTCCCACTGGTCGTCGTCGAACGGCACGCCCGGGGTGTGGCGGGTCACCGCCTTCCAGCCGTCCTGGTAGAGGCCGCGGTGGCCCATCATCTCGAAGTACTGGACGTCCTTGGCGCTGGCGGCCCCCGCGTCGTCGAGGGCGTAGGCCATCGACGTGCCGGTGATCGGCATCTGGGCGTAGCCCCGGTAGACCTCGGGCGGGGTGACGCCGAGCAGCTCGTAGATGGTGGGGACCACGTCGTTCACGTGGTGGAACTGGTCGCGCAGCCCGCCGGCGTCGGTGATGCGGGCCGGCCAGTGGGCGATGAGCGGCACGTGGACGCCGCCCTCGTGGGTGTTCTGCTTGTACCAGCGGTAGGGCGTGTTGCCGGCCTGGGCCCAGCCCCACGGGTAGTTGGCGTGGCTGTGGGGGCCGCCGATGTCGTCGATGCGCTCCACGGCCTCGTCGGGGGTCTCGATGAGGAAGTTGAAGAACTTCATCTCGTGCATGACCCCGAACGGCCCGCCCTCCTGGCTGGCGCCGTTGTCCGACAGCAGCAGGATCAGCGTGTCATCGAGCTCGCCGAGCGCTTCGAGGTCGTCGAGCAGCCGGCCCAGCTGGGCGTCGGTGTGGTCGAGGAAGNNAGGAACGCGGCGAACGCCTCCTGCATGCGGGCGGCGAGGCGCTGCTGGTTGTCGGGCAGCTCGTCCCAGGGGTCCACGCCGGGGTTGCGATCGGCGAGCTGCGTGCCCTCGGGGACGATGCCCATCTCGACCTGGCGCTGGAACCAGCGCTCGCGCGCCACGTCCCAGCCCTCGTCGAAGCGGCCGCGCCACTTCTCGAGGTACGCCGGCGGGGCCTGGTGGGGCGCGTGCATGGCGCCGAGGGCGAAGTAGAGGAAGAAGGGTCGGTCGGGCCGGACGCTCTTGGCGTCGTGGATGAACTCGATGGCGTGGTCGACCAGGTCCTCGGTGACGTGGTAGCCGTCCTCCGCCGAGCGCGGCTGGTCGACGTGGTGGTTGTCGTAGGTGAGCGACGGGTGGAACTGGTCGGTCTCCCCGTCGAGGAAGCCGTAGTAGCGGTCGAATCCCCGGCCGAGCGGCCACTGGTCGAAGGGCCCGGCGGCCGACGCCTGCTCCATCGGGCAGAGGTGCCACTTGCCGACGGCGAAGGTCGTGTACCCCTCGTCGCGCAGCACCTCGGCCACCGTGGCGGCGTGGTTGGACACGTGGCCCCGCATGGCCGGGTAGCCGCTGTCGAAGTTCGAGATCGACCGCATGCCCACCTCGTGGTGGTTGCGCCCGGTGAGCAGCGCGGCCCGCGAGGGGGAGCACAGCGGCGTCACGTGGAAGTTGGTGAACCGCACCCCGCCGGCCGCGAGGCGGTCCATGTTCGGGGTCTCGAGGTCGGACCCGAACGACGACAGGTGGGCGAAGCCGGTGTCGTCGAGCAGCACGACGATGACGTTGGGCGCGTCGTCGCCCGGGTGGGGCGGGGTGGGCCACCACGGCGTGCTCTCGGCCTGGATGCGACCGATCGTCCCCTCGAACGGCTCGTAGCCCTCCACGGCAGTCCCCCTCGGGTCGGGCGCCGACGAAAACTATTGGCGCAGCGAGTGACAGTAGTTGATCAGTCGGTGCTGCGCAGGAGGCGCCCAGCGAGCGCGCCGGTGTGCTGGCCGCCCTTGAGGAACGGCTGGCCGTTCACGATCGTGTGGTCGATCCCCTCGGCCCGCTGCACGAACCGCGGCGCCCCGCCGGGGAAGTCGTGCACGATCTCGGGCACGGGGAGCCACAGCGCGTCGAGGTCGATCACGTTCACGTCGGCGTAGGCGCCGGGGCGCAGCTCGCCCCGGTCGCGGTAGCCGATGAAGCGGGCCGTGTCGGAGCTGAGCCGACGCACCGCGTCCTCGAGCGTGAGCGTGCCACGGTCGCGCACCCAGTGGGAGAGGAAGAAGGTCGGCTGGCTGGCGTCCATGATCTGGGTGGCGTGGGCGCCGGCGTCGGCCAGGCCCATGATCGTGACGGGGGAGCGCAGCAGCTCCTCGATGGCGTCGAAGTCCTGGTTGAGCACCGGCCAGTTGGCCACCGCGCCGCCGTCGGTCTCGTCGAGCACGGCGAGGTAGTGGGCCACCGGCGTCCGGCCGGCGGTGGCCGCCTGGGCGGCGATCGAGTCGCCGGGGCCGTACTCGTAGCGGGCGCCGTCGGCGGGGCGCATCAGGAACATGGCCTCGAACGGGCCCACCGGCTTGTCGGCACCCTCGGCCTCGAGGCGCGCCCGCACCTCGGGGTCGCGGATGGCGGCCAGGCGCCCGGCCAGGTCGAGGGCCTTCAACGGCTGGAAGCTCGGCAGGTCGTCGATCAGGGTGTTGGCGGCCAGCGAGAAGAGGATGCCGATGGCGCGCGGCGTGGTCTGCGGACGGAGCTGGGCGCCGTCGCGGTTCGCCTCCTCGGCCAGCTCGAGCACCCGGCGGTAGTGGTCGCCCATGGAGCGCATCTGCATGAGGTTGAACGAGAAGGGCAGCCCCGAGCGCTTCGAGAGGCCGGCGAGGAACGCCATCTCCTCGTCGACCCGCCACGAGCTGCCGTCGCGCTCGTTGTAGCGGGGCGCGGCCTCGAGCACGCCGCGGCCCAGCTCGGCGAGCGGGCCGAGGAGGTCCTCCACCTCCTCGTAGCCCGACCAGGTGCCCGGCACCGAGCGCCCGTCGGGCACGTGGTGGGTGAGGCTGCGAGACATCGAGTAGCCGAACGCCCCGTCCTCCACCGCGCCGCGGATCAGCCGGCCGATCTCGGCGCGCTGCTCCGCGTCGAGGGCGAAGTCCTCCTCGCAGGACGCGTCGCCCGCCACGTAGAGCCGCAGGGCCACATCGCCCACGTAGCCGCCGGCGTTGATGCCCTTGGGGACCCGGTCCATCGAGTCGAGGTACTCGCCGTAGGACTCCCAGTCCCACGCCAGGCCCTCGAGGATGGCCGACGCCGGGATGTCCTCCACCGACTCCATGGCGTGGGCCAGCACCTCGGCCTGGCCGGGGCGGATGGGGGCGAAGGTCATGCCGCAGTTGCCCATCACCACCGAGGTCACCCCGTGCCAGCACGACGAGCTCATCAGCGGGTCCCACCCGATCTGGGCGTCGAGGTGCGAGTGCAGGTCGACGAAGCCCGGGGTGACGATCCGGCCCTCGGCGTCGATCACCCGGCCGGCGCCGCCGGCGTCGACGTCGCCGACCTCGGTGATGCGATCGCCGTCGATCGCCACGTCGGCCCGACGGGCCGGTGCCCCCGTCCCGTCGACGACCGTGCCGCCCCTGATGACCAGATCGTGCGCCATGCGCGTCCCCTTCCGTGTCGGGCGTCGACCCTACGCAAAACGGGAGCTCGTGACCTCCGGGCGCCCGATCGGGCGCCCTCGGGTCACGAGCTCGGATGGTCGGGGGGCGTGGAGCGGGTCAGACCTGGGCGGGCACCTCCGGCGCGTCGTCGGCCACGAGGACCTCGGTGGCCGTGGCGGGGGTGGGGGCGGTGCCGCCGCCCAGGCCGCCGGAGCGGACCACCTGCATCAGCGTGGCCGCGAGGCCCTCGAGGGAGCCGCCGCCTCCGGTCACCAGCACCTCGGGCACGATGTCGATCCCGCCCTCGCTGATGGCGCCGGCCACCGCGACCAGCGCGGTGGACAGCTCGCCGATGGCCTGGCGCTGGGCCTCGTAGCCCTCGGCCTTGGCCAGCCCGAGCGCCTCGGTGGCCTTGGCCTCGGCGAGGCCGATGGCGCGGAGCTTGTCGGCCTCGGCCTCGCCGGTGAGGCGCACGAACGCCGCCTCGCCGTTGGCCTGGGCCTCCCGGGCCGCGGCCTCGTTGGTCCGGATGTCGACCGACACCTGCGACGCCGCCAGCTGCGACTGCATGTCGGCGGTGCCGCGAGCCTTCTCGGTCTCGATCCGGGCGGTCTCGGCCTTCTGCTGCTCGACGTAGGTCGAGCGCTCCTGGTTGGCGATCTCGCGCCGGGTGAGCACCTCCACCAGCTCGTCGGGGAACACGACGTCTTGGATGTAGACGCCGCGCGTCTCCACGTCGTAGCTGGCCAGGTACTGGCTGACCGCGTCGAACGCGGCGCGCTGCACGGCCTGGCGGGTCTCGATGAACTGGACGGCCTCGAGGGCCTGGAGGGTGTTGCGGAAGTGGTTGCCCACCGCCGACTGCAGCACCTCGTTGACCAGGTTGACCATGGTGCCGACCATCGAGATCACCTTCGGCGCCCGGGCGTCGGACACGTGGATCTGCACCTGCAGGTCGATCGTGAAGACGAAGCCCTCGCGGCTCTTGCCGATGATCGGCTCGAGCCGGGCGTCGAGGTCGTGGGCCTGGGAGGCGGCGTTCGCCCAGTTCAGCGTGAGGATGAACGTGGGCACGATCTCGGCCGCGTAGACGCGGGGGTTGATCGGGTACTTGCCGGTCCGCAGGGGCTCCTGCCAGATGCCGCGGTGGCCGGGCCGCACGATCGAGCCGAACTTGAACTCGACGCCGGAGGTGTCGAGGGTCGGCAGGCCGACGAAGCCCTTGATGACCGCCACCTCGCCCTGGTTCACCACGAGCATCGGCACGAAGTCGACGCGCACGAGGAACGGGTTGAGCAGGTAGGCGCCGTACTGCAGCGGGTCGTGCTGCAGGCCGATGCGCCCGCCGGCGTCGAGGAAGGCCTGGAAGTCCTGGTAGTTGTTGTGGAGGTCGTTCTTGGACCCGAGCAGGGTGTCGATCAGCTCGGCGTCGGTCACGTCGGGGTCCTGCTCCATGGCGGCGATGTCGGCGAAGCCGCCGAGGCGGCTGGCGATGTCGCCGCTCTCGAGGGGCTGGCCCTCGAGCGTGGTCACGATGCCGACCACGTCCTGGCCGCCGCTGGGGGCGATGACGACCACCTGGAGCTGGGCCGGATCGAGGCCGAACGAGGCGGGGGACAGCGCCCCGCCGCGGCCCATGCGGACGAGCTCGGGCGCCACCGGCAAGCCGAACACCTGGCGGCTGGTGAGGACCATGAAGGCCACCGGGTGCAGCGGCACGAGCGTGCCCGGGGGGAGCACCGGGCGTTGCACGCCCTTCTGGCCGCCACCGGAGACGAAGCCGGCGAGGTCGGAGAAGTTGCCGAACGCCGAGCGGTACTCGGCGCTCTTCGCGCCGATGGGGAGCGGGTCGCCCACCTGGGCGATCACCACGCCGATCTCGCCGGCGGGCACCTGCACCCACGGGAACTTGGTGACCGAGAAGATCGGCCACAGCCGGACGCGCAGGCCCGGCATGAGCAGGGTGGCCTGGTAGCCGGCTTCGCCTCGAAAGGCGATGGGGTTGTCGTCGCGCAGCTTGCGCAGGCCGAGGCGCTTGTTGACCAAGCCCACCTCGGAGGGGCCGATCTTGTGGATCGAGCGCAGCAGGACGAAGGCGATGAGCGCCAGGAGGGCGACCACCGCCACGGTCGAGGAAGACATCGGGTCTCGCTTTCACGTCGAACGCACCGTGCGTCTGACCGGATGAGCGTATCAAGACGTCTGGATGAGCGGAAGAGGGTTCTTCGGACTATCCTCCGCCCATGGCGCCCCCCGCACCCGGCCCCCGCCCGCTCGTCTCGCTCGGCGACCACTGGTACGCCTGGACCGAGGACCTGCCGGCGGGCGCGCAGCTGCGGGTGCACGCGGGCGAGCAGCCCGACGGACGGCTCCACCTCGACGCCCTCGAGTACGAAGGCGAGGTGACGGCGGCGCTGCTGCGCCGGCTGCCCGTGGGGCGCATCGAGGCCGCCGTGAACGCGCTGGCCCACGCCGCCGGCGCCGGGCCTCGGTGGCGGGCCGAGGCGAAGGTGCCGGCGCACCTGCGCGACGCGGCCGTGCGGGGCTACCCCGACGAGTTCTACGAGGTGGTGGCCCGGGCCTACCGCTCGCTGTCGGCGCTCTCGGCGCGGCCGGTGGGCGAGCTCGCCGAGGCCAACGACGTGCCGGTCACCACGGCCCAGCGGTGGGTCAAGGAGGCGAGGGCCCGGGGCCTGCTCCCGCCGGGGCGGCGGGGCAAGGCCGGCTGATCAGCCCCCGAGGAGCCGGCTGAGGAACCCGCCAGCGCGCTCGTGGCCCTGGCAGCGGTCGGCGGGCTTCACGTTGCCCAGCACCTGTTCGATGTGCATGCCGCACCCGGCGTAGGTGGGCTTGCCGCAGGTCTTGCACGTCACTCGTTGGCACATACCCCCGAGGGTATCAGGACGGCGAGCGCCTCACACCTCGCGGCGTCGCCGCACGGCGAGGGCGCCGCCGACGATCGCGGCGATCCCGACCCCGCCCACCACGAACGGCACCACGTCGACGCCGTCGTCACCGCCGCCCGGCTCGCCCGCGTCGTCGGCCTCGGAGGCGGAGGAGGAGGTCGTCGGGGCGGGCCCCGTCGTGCGGAACGGGCCGGTGATCTCCCAGGTGATCCCGCCGTTGGCCGACGTGAGGGTGCTGGCGGGGATGATCTCGTCGAGCCGCCGGGGCGTCGGGCCCCGCTGGCTCGACACGTACAGCCGGGTGCGGTCGGGGGAGAAGCAGGGACCGGTGACCTCGGAGCCCTCGTGGCCCTCGCCGACGATCCGGAGGAACGGCGCGACCGTGCCCTCGGCGGAGATGACCACCAGCTCGAGGTTGCCGCCGTCCTCGGCGACGAAGAGGTCGCCGGACTCGGGATCGACGGTGATGTTGTCGACGCCGGAGAGCACCGCGCCCTCCACGCCCAGGGCCTCGGGGTCGCCGTCCCAGATCACCTCGTGGGTCTGGGCGGCGAGGTCGATGCGGTGGACGCGGTCGTCGCCCTTGGTCGTGAAGACGATGGTGCCGTCGTGGTGCCAGATGCCCTCGCCGCCGGCGAAGGTCGTCGCCCCGGGCACCTGCTGGCGCGTCGGGCGCTCGGCCGCCGAGGGGTCGGGCACCTCCTGCCAGGAGAGCGTGCCGTCGTCGGCCACGACGGCCGCCTCGAGCCGCCCCTCGTCGAGTGCCGGGTACGCCGTCGGCGTGAAGCGGTAGAGGAGCCCGTCGGGCTCGTCCTCGGTGAGGTAGACGGCCTCGCCGTCGGGGTCCACCGCGGCGGCCTCGCGCCGCCAGAGGCCCATGGCGAGGTGGGCGACCGCCTCGTCGCGCCCGGCCGGGTCGCACTCCCAGACGCGGCCCTTCCCGTCGAGCGCCTCCTCGCACGACAGCCAGGTGCCCCACGGGGTGGGGCCGCCGGCGCAGTTCGCCGTGCTGCCCTCGAGGATCGGGTAGGCGTCGACGATCTCGCCGGCGGCGTCGAACCGCACGGCCCCGACCCCGCCGGCGGCCTCGGTGGTGTGGGCGGCGGTGACCTCGCTGTTGCAGGCGTAGATCCACCCGCCGTCGTCCGCGGGGAAGCAGGCCGCCCCGTCGGGGAACGCGTGCCAGCGGTGGTCGGTGGCGCCGACGGGCTCGCCGGCCACGGCGATCACCCGGGAGGTGAACCCGGCGGGCAGGAGCAGGCCCTGCTCGTCGGGCGCGTCGGCGAGCGGCCCGTAGGGGCTCGCGCCGGGCTCGGCGGGCTGGGCCCCGGCGGTGGGGGCGAAGGTGGCGAGCGGCAGCACGGCGCCGCCGGCGCCGGCCGCGATCGCCCGGTGGAGGAACTGGCGTCGGTCGATGCGCGGCCACCGTAGCGGCGCGCCAAGATGCGGGGATGCGACGCGGGCGCGCGAACCGGGTGGCGGCAGCCGTGGTCGTCGCCGCGCTCGCCGCCGGCGTGCCGCACGTCTCGGCATCGGCGGCGCCGTCGACGATCACCGCCCCGGCTGCGCCCCGAGCGTCGGGCTGCGCCGAGAGCCCCTTCTCCGCCGGGTTCGACGCGGACCTCCGGGCGCGCTACCCGGGCAAGCGGATCACCGCCGCCGTGTACGACACCCGCACCGGGTGCCAGTACCGGTACCGCTCGGACCTGCGCATCACCACGGCGAGCGTGCTGAAGATCGAGATCATGGCCGCCGTGCTGCTGCGCGCCCAGCGGGCGGGCCGCACGATCACGGCCAGCGAGCGGGCCCTCATCGGTCCGATGATCCGCACCTCCGACGACCCGTCGGCCAACGCGCTGTGGCGCTCCGTCGGGGCCACGGCGGGCCTGGCCGCCCTCGAGCGCGAGCTGGGGCTCGACGAGACCCGCGCCGCCTCGCCTTGGGGCCTGACCTCCACGTCGGCCGCCGACCGCAACGAGCTCCTGCGCCAGCTCGTGCTCGGCCAGTGGGGGCCGTTCGGCGCCTCGGCGCGCGCCACGGCGCGCTCGTTCCTGCTCGACATCACGCCGTCCCAGCGGTGGGGCATCACCGAGGGGGTGCCGTCGGGCTGGAGCGTCGCGATGAAGAACGGGTTCTTCCCGGCGAGCTGCTGCGGGTGGCGCATCAACACGTCGGGTGTGGTGGAGCGGCCCGGCGGTGGTGCCTACGTGGCCACGGTGCTCTCCGACGGCTGGCCCACCGAGGCGGCCGGCATCGAGGCGGTCGAGCGGGTCTCGAAGGTCATCGCCTCGTGGAACCTGGCCGACATCGGCCCGCACCGGTCCGCGGCGCGCTTCGCTCGCGAGTCGGCCCGCGACGTGCTCGGCGCGGCGCCCAGCTTCGCCGCCGAGCAGGCCTCGGCCTGGCGGGTCGGCGCCGACCCATCGCGGGCCGACGAGGAGCTGGCCCGCCTGCTCGGCGACCCCCAGGTCGATCGCACGAGCTTCCAGGTGCTGCGCCTCTACCTCGGCATCCTCCACCGGTTGCCCGAGGCGTCGACGTGGTCGGGGCGCACGGCGCAGCTGCGCGCCGGCACCCGCACGATCGGCCAGCTCGCCGACGCGGTCGCCTGGTCCTCCGAGCTGGCGGGCGGGTCGACCCCGCTCACGACGGCGCAGTTCGTCGAGCGCGCCCACGAGCGGATCTTCGGTCGGACGCCCCGTGCGGCCGACCGGGACTGGTGGGTGCGCCGCATCGACGGCGGGGCCTCGCGGGGCTCGCTGCTGCTGGAGCTGATCGGCACCGCCACCTACCGCTGGGCGTCGTGGCAGGACGTGAAGGTCTCCGGCGCGACGCTCGCCCTGCTCCGGCGCAACCCGACGGGGGAGGAGCGGTCCACCTGGGTGGCACGGATGTGGGCGGGGCGCCCCACGGCCGAGCTCACCGAGTGGCTGTTCCGCTCGCACGCCTACGCGGCGCGCTACCGCTGATCGCCCTCAGTCGAGGATCGGCACCCGCCAGCGCACCGAGGTGCCGCCGCCCGGTCGGTCGGCCACCTCGAAGGTGCCGCCGAGCTCGGCGGCGCGGGTGGTCAGGTTCCGGATGCCGTTGCCGCCCGAGCTGCGCTCGCCCATGCCCCGCCCGGCGTCGTCGAGGCCCACGGCGACCTCGCCGCCGCCGACGGAGATCCGGACCTCCGCGGTGGGCGAACCGGCGTGCTTGGCCACGTTGGCCAGCCCTTCGCGCACGACGGCGACGACGTGCGGGGCGAGGGCGTCGGGCACGCCGCTGTCGACCGGTCCCTCGAAGCGGAAGGTGGGCGAGAAGCCGAGGGCGTCGAACAGCTCGTCGCCCACGGCGAGGAGCTGCCGCCGCAGGCCGTTCGACGAGGTGGGCGGCGGGTTGAGCTCGAAGATCGACGACCGGACGTCGCGCACGGTGAGGTCGAGCTCGTCGACCGCTTGCTGGATCCGATCGACGACCTCGGGCTGGTCGGCCAGGCGGGCGGCCGACTGGAGCGACAGGCCGGTGGCGAAGAGGCGCTGGATGACGGTGTCGTGCAGGTCGCGGGCGATGCGCTCGCGCTCCTGGGCGATGTCGAGCTCCCGCGCCCGCGCCAGCAGGCGGGCGTTCTCGATGGCGACGCCCGCCGCCGCGGCGAGGCCGACGGCCAGCTCCTCGTCGACCTCGGTGAAGTCGTCGCCGTCGATCTTGTCGGTGAGGTACAGGTTGCCGAACGCCTCGCCCCGCACCAGCACCGGCACCCCGAGGAACGAGCGCATCGGGGGATGGTTCGGGGGGAAGCCGAAGCTCTCGGGGTGCTGACGCAGGTCGTGGAGCCGGAGGGGCTCGGGCTGGACGATGAGCAGCCCGAGGATGCCGTGGCCCTTGGGCAGCTCGCCGATGCGCTCGGCCTCGGCATCGTCGATGCCCACGGTCACGAACGACGACAGGTGGGTGCGGTCGGCGCTGAGCACGCCGAGGGCGCCGTACCGCGCTCCCACGAGCTCGACGGCGGCTTCGGCCAGCCGACGGAGCACGACCGGCAGGTCGAGGTCCGACCCGAGCGACATGATGGCGTCGATCAGCCGTCGGAGATCCTCAGCGCCCGATCTGGCCTCCATCGCGCCGATGGTAGGCGCCGAAGGGGGGTGCTCAGCGAAGCGACGGGGGCAGGGTGGTGCCGTGGGTGCGGGCCAGGCGGTCGGCTTGGCGGGCGGCGTACACGGCCGCCTCGGTGCGCCGCTCCATGCCCAGCTTCATGAGCACGTTGCTCACGTAGTTCTTCACGGTCTTCTCGGCGAGGTGGAGGCGCTCGCCGATCTGGCGGTTGGTGAGGCCCTCCGCCAGCAGGTCGAGGATGCGGCGCTCCTGGGCGGTGAGCGACGCGATGCGCTCGTCCTCCTCCTTGCCGTGGCGGAGGCGGTCGAGCACCCGGGTGGTCATCGCCGGGTCGAGCAGCGACTGGCCCGCGGCCACCCGCCGGACGCCGTCGACCAGGTCGTTGCCGCGGACCTGCTTGAGGATGTAGCCGGCGGCGCCCGCCATGATGCTGTCGAACAGGGCCTCGTCGTCGGCGTACGAGGTGAGCATGAGGCAGGTGACCCCGGGGTGGCGCGACCGGATCTCCCGGGCCACCTCGATGCCCGAGCCCTCCTCGAGCTGCACGTCGAGCAGGGCCACGTCGGGCCGGGCGACCGGGATCCGATCGAGCGCCTGCGCACCGGTCGACGCCTCGCCCACGACCTCGAGGTCGTCCTCGGCCTCGAGGAGGTCGCGCACCCCCCGGCGGACCACCTCGTGGTCGTCGAGCAGGAACACGCGCGTCGGCATCGGACCATCATGCCGCGTCCGCCGATGTCCGAAACAGGGACCTTCGGCCCGGTCGGCAGGGGCGGTGGCCCCTAGGGATGCGTCGTCGCCCCGGTCACGATGGCGCCGCTGCCATTCCCCCATCTTCCGAGGTAGGCCCCGTGAGCCCCGCCAACCAGACCCTCCTGGCCAGATTCGCCGTCGCGATCTCGGTCTTCGCCCTCGTCATGGTGGGCGTCGTCGCCGCCCGAGGCGACAGCGGCGGGGGTGGTTCCGATGCCGCCTCGGCGGCGGCCGCACCGGTCGCGGTGGCCCTGAGCGAGTTCTCGATCGCCCCGTCGACGATCACCGTGCCGCTCGGCGGCAAGATCCAGGTGACCAACAACGGCACCGTCGACCACAACGTCGCGGTGACCGACACGGCCATCAAGTCGGCCGACATCTCCGCCGGCGGGGCCGAGACCGTCGACCTGTCGAGCCTCGAGCCCGGCGACTACGAGCTCTTCTGCGCCATCCCCGGCCACAAGGACTCCGGCATGGTCGCCACGCTGACCATCACCGACGGGAGCGGGGCATCGAACGCGTCGGGCTCGTCGGCCGACGGTGCCGACCACGGCGTGCCCGGCGCCGACATCAGCACGCTCGAGGCCACCAGCGCCCTGGCCAAGCAGATCGACGAGCAGATGCAGACCGGGATGGACGCCGGCGTCGCCACCTTCAAGGAGTTCAACTTCGAGAAGTACCCGGCGGGCGAGGTGAAGACCGGCAACCAGAAGATCGAGCCGGAGATCCTCCCTGACGGCACCAAGAAGTTCAGCCTCACCGCCTCGGTCGTCGACTGGGAGGTGAGCCCGGGCAAGGTCGTGAAGGCCTGGGCCTACAACGGCATGGTGCCGGGGCCGTGGATCCGGGTGGAGCCCAACGACAAGGTCCGCGTCGAGCTCACCAACAAGCTCCCGATCTCGACCGACATCCACTGGCACGGCGTCGACGTGCCCAACGACCAGGACGGCGTGGCCGGCATCACCCAGGACTACATCCTCCCCAACACCACCTACACCTACGAGTTCCAGGTGGGGCCCAAGCCGCAGCTCGCCATGTACCACGCCCACTACCACGGGCAGGAGGCGGTCCTGAACGGCCTGTTCGCGGTGGTGCAGGTCGGCGACGTCGACCTGCCGGCGCCCGGTCAGTACGGCTACTTCGACATCCCCGAGGGCCTGAAGGTCTCCCAGGAGATCCCCATGGTGCTCAACGACGCCGGCACGATCGGCCTGTCGCTGAACGGCAAGGCGTTCCCCGAGACCCAGGCGATCGTCGCCGACCCCGGCGAGTACGTGCTGATCCACTACTACAACGAGGGCCTCGTCGGTCACCCGATGCACCTGCACCGCCAGCCCCAGCTGGTGATCGCCAAGGACGGGTTCCCGCTCGAGGCGCCCTACCAGATCGACACCCTGTGGGTGTCGCCCGGCGAGCGCTACTCGGTGCTCGTCAAGGCCGAGGAGCCCGGCGTGTGGGCCTTCCACTGCCACATCCTCAACCACGCCGAG
>JAGQSL010000151.1:0-215 GCA_020439525.1 Acidimicrobiales bacterium
AGCGACCTACGTCGGCATCACCCCGTGCCGGATCGTGGACACCCGCAAGGGCAGCGGCCCCCTGGTCGACCGGGAGATCCGAGACATCCGCGTCTTGAGCAGCGGCCAGGTGTTCGACGAGCAGGGCGGCACCTCCAACGGGTGCGAGATCCCGTCGGATGCGGTGGCGGTGGAAGCGTCGGTCACCGCGGTGGACCCGCTCGACTCCGGCTTCT
>JAGQSL010000151.1:365-16692 GCA_020439525.1 Acidimicrobiales bacterium
TACGTCATCGACATCCAGGGCTACTTCCTGCCTCGCATCCGGTGAGCGGCCGCCGTCCGCCTCGGTCTCAGCCCCCGAGGTGGACGGCGTTCGGGCCGAGCGCGGCGAGGAAGGCGTCCGCGTTGACGTTGTCGTGGACCAGCGACGACGTGTCCCACCACCGACCGTCGTCGACCTGGACGATCAGGTGCCGCTTGTCGGGGCCGGGTTGGGGCTCGTCCCACCAGAGCACCCGGAACGTGGGGCGATCGAGCGAGAGGAGCTCCTCGCGGGGCGTGAAGCGGAACCCGCCGCTGCGCCCGAGGATCAGCCGCTGGTCGCTGACCGCGGCGAACGGGTCGGTGACGCCGGGGAGCACCCGCGACTCGGGCACCACACCCGCGGCGGCGAGGCGAGCGCCGCGCGCGTCGGCCAGACGGATCCGATGGCCCTCGGCGGCAGAGAACGAGGCGTGGTCGGCCTGCGGGTACCGGGCGAGGACGCCCCAATCGACGAAGGCCTCGCCGGGCCGGGCCCGCTCCTCGAACCAGGCGCGGATGAGGCGCTCGTGGCGGCTCACGGCGACGCCGTGCCCCTCCAGTCGTGCATCGAGCCGTCGGGGCCGAGGGCCTCGACGAACCGCTCGGCCTCGGCGGCGGCCGCCACCGTCTTGCCCATCAGCTTGGTGGCCGCACCGAGCCCGGCCCACGACCCGTCGGCGAAGGCGACCAGGACGTTGGCGAACGTGGCGGCCGGCGCGGCGGACGCGTCGTTGATCCACCACCAGGCGCGGAACTGGCCCCGGGGCGCGGCGTGGAGCAGGTCCTTGGGCCGGGCGCCCCACATCCCACCGATCGATGCGAGCAGGAGCTGCCGCTCGGTGAGCACCGCGGCCAGGTTGGCGACGGGCGAGATGCGCCGTGCCGGGTCCCAGCCGAGGCGCTGGGCCTGGATGTGGAGGTCGGCGGGGTGGTCCGAGCCGATGCTGTCGGTGCCGTCGCCGACGCCGCCGTTCACCGGGCCGCCGACGAGGAACGCCACGAGCGACTCGCCGGGCGCGACCTCGCGGATCCAGGCCTCGACCTTCTCCCGCTTCACCTCGAGGAGTATCCCACGCTCACCTCCGACGCGCTCGGGCCGTCACCCGGCGATGATGGGACCGATGCCCACGGCGAGATCGGCCGGGGGCGCCCGACCGACCCGGAGGACGCCGTGCGCTTCGCGTTCAAGACCAGCCCGCAGGACACCACCTGGAGCGACCTGCTCGCCGTCTGGCGGGAGGCCGACCAGATCGAGCGGTTCGAGTCGGGGTGGCTGTTCGACCACTTCTACCCGATCTTCTCGGACTCGTCGGGCCCGTGCCTCGAGGGGTGGACCACGCTCACCGCGCTCGCCCAGGCCACCGAGCGCCTCCGCCTCGGCACCCTCGTCACCGGCATCCCGTACCGCCACCCCGCCGTGCTGGCCAACATGGCCGCCGCCCTCGACATCATCTCGGGCGGGCGCCTCGAGCTGGGCGTCGGCGCCGGGTGGAACGAGGAGGAGGCCGCGGCGTACGGCATCGAGCTCGGCTCGCCCAAGGTGCTGAGCGACCGGTTCGAGGAGGCGTGCGAGGTGCTGGTCAGCCTCCTGGCGAACGAGACCACGGACTTCGCCGGGGAGCACTACCGGCTCACCGGTGCCCGCAACGAGCCGAAGGGCCCGCAGCGCCCGCACCCGCCCATCTGCATCGGCGGCAACGGCGAGAAGCGGACCCTCAAGACGGCGGCCCGCTTCGCCCAGCACTGGAACTACCTGGGCGGCCCGCCCGAGGAGTTCGCCCGCCTGCGCGACGTGCTGCACGAGCACTGCGCCGACGTCGGCCGCGACCCGAGCGAGATCACCCTGTCGAGCCACGTCTGGCTCGACCCCTCGGGCGACCCCGGCTCGGTGGTCGATGCCATCGGCGGGCTGGCCGAGGTCGGGCTCGACCTGGCGATCGTCTACCTGCCGCCACCCCACACGCCCGCCGTGCTCGCCCCGCTCGCCGACGCCCTGGAGGCGATCGCCTGACCGCGAGGCGGGCGGCGATCAGCGCGCCGGGATCGCCGAGACGAGGCGGCGCACCGCCTCGGCGTGGCGCTCGCGGAAGTCGTCGAACTGCTTGGTCCACCAGACCGCCGCGCTGAAGCTGTTGAGCTCGATAGCCACGAACCGGCCGTCGGGCGCCTGCATCAGGTCGACGCTCATGTGCCCGTAGCCGAGCTCGGTGGCGTGGGCGCTGAGGGCGCGCATCGGCTCGACGAGGGCGGCCGGCGGGTCCCACCGGGATCGCTCCCCGTAGGCGCCGGCGATCCCCTTGCCGCGGCGATCGGCGAACAGCTCGCGGATCGACGGCGACTCGCTCTTCCAGCCGAGCAGCACCTCGCCGGCCATCACCTCGACCTTGTACACGTCGCCGTCGGCGGGGTTCACCTCCCGGCACAGCACGTCGAGCTCGGGGTTCCAGCGCATGCGTGGCACCGACCGTCGGCCGAAGACGCAGACGCCCTGGCCTCCGAACGTGAACGACGGCTTCAGGATCAGCCGGTCCACGTCCCACCGACCGAAGAGGCGCCAGACATCCCACCGGGTGGCGGCCAGGGCCCAGTCCATGGTCGCCACGCCGGCGTCCTCGAGCCAGCCGAGGGTGGTCGGCCGTGGCGTGGGGGTGCCGCCGACGACGACCGGGGCGAGGGTGGCGACGTCTTCGCGCCGGTAGTTGGTGACCACCACGTCCCACTCGGGCTCGGCGCCGTCGGGCCGGGGCGCCGGGGTCTCGTGGATCACCCCGACGTCGAGGCCGGTGGCCCGCAAGCGGTCGCCGATGTCCTCGTAGAGCTCCTGCGCCTCGGGATCGATGGCGTTCAGGAGCAGCACCCGCAGCGCGCCGTCGCCGGCCGGACCTCCCACGTCCCGCAACCTAGGTGCCGCCCGGCGCCGCCGCTGAGCCCAGGTGCCTCAGCCAGCGGGCGATGCCCCGAAGGCGACCTCGGTGATCTCGTAGCGGAAGAACCGGCCATCGGCTTCGCCGCGCGTCCCCCACTCCCAGCCGACGGTGCCCGAGCCCGCCACCATGACGGCGCCTGGCGCCTCGAACCGCGCGTCGACCGATCCACCGAAGGGCACCAGCTGGGGCGGGTGGGCGGCGTCGTTCCATCGCATCAGCCCGAGCTCCACGAGCGCCCCATCGTCGTCGACGACCACCTCGACGTCGGTCGGCCCGCCAGGCCCGGGGAGGGTCACGGTCGCCCGATGGCGATCCCGAGGCGCCCAACGGGCCCCCGCCTGTGGGGTGAGGGCGGTCGGCAGCCAGGCCACCGTCTCGGCGGCGAGGCGGCCGTGGGCGCTGCGAGCGATGTCGGGCCCCGAGCCGCGGACCACGGGGATGCGACCGTGGAGACGAAACTCGATCCGGGCACCGTCGGGACCGAGGGCGTCGGCCCCGACGAACCGGACGAGGCGTCCACCGACCACCGGTGCCCACACCAGGCCGACGCTCGCCCGCAGCACCTGGGTGGCCCTGAACGGCATCCATCGCCCACCGAGCGAGATCTCGCCGCGCATCGACAGGCGCACCACGCGGTGGAGCTCTGCCCCGCTGGGCACCGCCACCGTGAGCAGGCGAACCGCCGGCTCGGGGAGCCCTTCGAGCGTCCCGGGGTCGAACGAGCCCAGCGCGCCGCCAGGCGGTCGGTCGAGCGCCGCCCAGGTGGACGCGGCGAAGCGGCCCGCGGTCCTCGCGCTCGGTCGGTCGTCCACCTCCTGACGATGCGCACCGACTCGGGGCGCACGCCAGGGGCGATGGACCTCTCGGTGCTCCGACCGGTTCCGGCGGTGCTCAGAGGAAGGGGGCGAGGAGCTCGCGGATGCCCTCCGGCAGGTACGTCTCCACCGGCGTCTCGGTCGCGTCGACCAGGTCGGCGAGAGCGGTCGAGACCTCGGTGGGGTCGAGCTGGTCGGTGAGGATCACCTGGCGCACGACGGCGTGGAGCTCCGTCGTCTCGGTGTCGCCCTCTTCGATGAAGGCGGCGGCGCCGTTCACCATCTGGTCGTTGAAGCCGGTGCCGTACGGGCCGGGGTTGACCTTGGTGACGTCGATGCCGTGGGGTGCCAGCTCGGCGCGCAGCGACTTGGTGAACGCCTCCACCGCGTGCTTGGTCATGCTGTAGGGCGACCCCAGCGGCGAGGCGAAGAAGCCGGCGACCGATGACACGTTGATGATCCGCCCCCACCCGCGCTCGCGCATCGACGGGATCACCGCCTGCGACAGCGCCACCATGCCGAAGACGTTGACCTCGAACGAACGGCGGACCTCGGCGAGCGGGATGGACGCCATCGGGCCCACGATGCCGACGCCGGCGTTGTTGATGAGCACGTCGACGCCGAGGTCGGCCGCGCCGGCCACGTCCGCAGGGTCGGTCACGTCGAGCTTCACGGTCGTGAGCTCGGGGTGCTCGGCGGCGAGGGCCGTCGCCTGGGCGTCGGTCTCACACGCGGCCACCACCTCGTGGCCACGGGCGGCGAGCTCGATGGCCGCGCCCTTCCCGAAGCCCGACCCCGCCCCGGTGATCAGGACCTTCCTGCGCGCGTCGCCTGCCATCGTCGGTCCCCCATCGGTCGTCGAACGACCCTCGTGGCCGCCCGGGGGGACGCTAGCCACGNNGCCACGAGCACCGCCCCGGGCCCGGCCCTACGCTGCGCGCCGTGGGGAGCGAGCCGCCGGTGACGGCCAGCGCGCCGGGCGCCCGGTTCGTGCCGAGGACGGGCGAGGGGTGGCGCGACCCGTTCCCGATGTACCGGGACCTGCGCGACCGAGACCCCGTCCACCACGTCGAGGCCGGCGACCACTGGGTGCTGTCGAGGTTCCGCCACGTGTTCGACGCCGCCCGCGACACCGAGCGGTTCTCGTCCGCGCAAGGCCTGACGTTCCTCTACGACGACGTGGCGGCGGCCGGCCTCGACGCCGTGCGCCCGATGGTGTTCCTCGATCCGCCCGACCACACCGAGTTCCGCCGGCTCGTGGCCAAGGCGTTCACGCCCCGGCAGGTGGCCGAGATCGAGCCCGCGGTCCGGGCGTTCGCCGTCGAGCGGATCGAGGCGCTGCGCCACGACGGTGGTGGCGACATCGTCGCCCGCCTGCTCAAGCCGCTGCCCACGTTCGTGGTGGCCCACTACCTCGGCGTGCCCGAGGCCGACCGGGCCCGGTTCGACGGATGGGTGCACCGGGTGGTGGCCGCCTCGGCGACGGGCGACGTGATGGCGGCATCGGACACCGTGGCCGAGATCTACGAGTACTTCACCGCGCTGATCGAGTGGCGGCGGGCCGATCCGGGCGAGGACGCGATCTCGCACCTCGTCGGCGCCGGCGACGCGGCGGGCGTCGATCCGCTGCGCATCCTCGGGTTCGCCTTCACCATGATCACCGGCGGCAACGACACGACGACCGGCCTGCTGGGCGTGGGGCTCGAGCTCCTCGGGCGCCAGCCCGACCAGCAGGCCCGCCTCGCCGCCGACCTCGCCCTGGCCGACGACGCCGTGCAGGAGCTGCTCCGCCTCACCAGCCCCGTCCAGGGCCTGGCCCGCACGACCACCGTCGACGTCGACATCGACGGCACCACCATCCCGGCCGGGCGCAAGGTGCTGCTCCTCTACGCCGCCGCCAACCGCGACCCCCGCGAGTTCGGCGACGACGCCGACGAGGTCCGCCTCGACCGCCGAGCCCAGCGGATCCTCACGTTCGGCTACGGCGCCCACCACTGCCTGGGCGCCGCCGCCGCCCGCCTGATGGGGCGCGTCGTGCTCGAGGAGCTGCTCGCCCGCTGCCCCCGGTACGCCGTCGACGGCGACGCCGGCACCTTCGCGCCGGGCAACTTCGTCCGCTGGTACGACTCGCTGCCCTTCGCCCCGTCGGGCTGAGCGACGGTCGCCGGGACTGCCCTTGCGCGGCGATCCCGCTCGTGCTTATCTACAACCATATGGTTGTAGATAGCGCCGAGGCCGAGCGGACCGACCGGCTCTTCCACGCGCTCGCGGATGCCACCCGGCGCGACATCGTCGTGCGCACCCTCGAGGGCGAGCACTCGGTGTCGGCCCTGGCCCGCCGCTACCCGATGAGCTTCGCGGCCGTGCAGAAGCACGTGGCCGTGCTCGAGGGCGCCGGCCTCGTGAGCAAGCGCCGGCAGGGGCGCGAGCAGCTCGTGCGCGGCGAGGTCGACGCGGTGCGACGAGCGTCTCAGGCGCTCGATGCCCTCGAAGCGGTGTGGCGAGGCCGCGTCGACCGGATGACCGAGATCCTCACCGACCCCCACGGAGGCACCGAACCATGACCGTCACCGACGTCCGCAAGGACCCCGACGCCCTCACCCTGGCGATCACCGTCTCGCTCGACGCGACGGTCGAGCGGGCCTGGCAGCTCTGGGCCGATCCCCGCCAGCTCGAGCGCTGGTGGGGCCCGCCGACCTACCCGGCCACGTTCGTCGACCACGACCTCACCGTCGGGAGTCGCATCACCTACTTCATGACCAGCCCGGAGGACGAGCGCTACTTCGGCTGGTGGGAGGTGCTGGCGGTCGACGCGCCCCGACGCCTCGAGGTGCGCGACGGCTTCGGCGACGAGACCGGCCAGCCCAACGACGAGCTCCCCGTCGGCACGATGGTCGTCACGCTCGGCGAGCACGACGGTGGCACCGAGATGGTCATCACGTCGCACTTCCCCACCCTCGAGGCCATGGAGCAGGTCCTGGCCATGGGCCAGGAGGAGGGCATGGTCCAGGCCCTCGGCCAGATCGACGCGATCCTCGCCGGCACCCCCTCCGGGGCCTGACCGCTGGTCGCTCGCCTCGTCCCGGCTACGGCTGGTCGTCGGGGAAGGTGAAGCTCTTGTCGTACGAGCCGTAGTCATTGGTGGTGATCCCGCCGGCCTCGGTGCCCTCGTAGGTCTCCTCGCCTTCGGTCACCTCGATCCGCACCTCGCCTCCATCGGCGACGGTGATCAGGCCGGCGTGCGCGGCCGCGGTGCAGATCGACGAGTCGGCCGTGTACGGGTCGCTGCCCCACACCGAGCCCGCCTCGCCGTCGGCCGAGCACGAGACGTCGAGGGTGTCGCCGGGCTTCAGCTGGCTGTCGCGAGCACTCAGGCGCCAGGACCCGAGCCCCGCGGTGAACTCGACGCTGCCGGGCTCCACGTCGGGGAAGGTGAACGAGCCGCCCCAGCTGCCGTAGGGCAGCGACTCCACGCCGTTGGCCACCCCTCCCTGGTACGAGTCGAGGCCCGGCGCGATCTCGATCGTGACCTCGCCGCCCTCGGCGGCGGTGATCAGGTCGAGCTGGACGGCGGCGGTGCAGATCGACGAGTCGTCGGTGTAGGTCTCGACGCCCCAGATCGTGGACGCCTCACCGTCCGCAGGGCAGCGGTAGGTGAACTGCTCGCCGTCTTGGCCCCGATGGTCCTGGGCGTCGCCGTCCCAGACGATGTCGACGATGTCGCCCGACGCCTCCGAGGAGGCGGTCGTGCTCGAGCTCGCCTCGGTGGTGGTGCTGGCCTCGGTCGTGGTGGTCTTCTCGGCCTCCTCCCCGCCCGATGAGCTGCAGGCGGCGAGCGAGCCGGCCACCACGAGCGTGAGGGCGATGGCGGCGGGACGGAGGCGATGGCCGGTGCGACGGAGGGTCATGGATCGAGCATAGGACCCGGCTCGAACGCCGGTCCCGGACCACGCCCGGGTGCCGTCACGCGGGTTCGAGGGCGATGAGCAGCTCGTGCAGGAGCGCGGCGAGCTGCTCGCGCTGCTTCGCCGGGAGAGCGCCGACGATCTCCAGCTCCGCCTCGGCGTGCAGGGCCATGGCTCGGTCGATCAGGTCGATGCCCGCTGGCGTCAGGCGCACGAGCGACCCGCGCCGGTCGGCGGGGTTGGGTCGGCGTTCGATCCAGCCACGCTTCTCGAGCCGGTCCAGGGCGGGGGTGAGCCCGCCGGAGGTGATCATCCGCGTTCGGGCGAGCGCGGTCGGGGTCAGCTCATGGGGCGCGCCAGCCCGTCGGAGCGGGACGAGCAGGCCGTAGTCGCCGTCGGAGAGACCGAGCTCGTCGAACGCCGCCGAGAACCGACGCTGCAAGAGGTTGGCCAGCCGCACGATCCGTCCCGTGATCGCCTTGCCGCTCGGGTCCAGGTCGGGGCGCTCCTCGCGCCACTGCTCGACGATCCGGTCCACGGCGTCCAAACTATCTTTGTCCAAAGCTACTTGACTCCTTGCTTCTTGAGATTTACCTTGATATCAAGATACTCGCTTCCAAGGAGAAGGCGATGGATGCCTCCCCGATCGTTCGCCCACCCGCCTCCATCGAGGTGGCGTCGTGAAGGTCCGCCTGCTCGCCGCGACGGCGATCGCGCCGTCGGTGTGGGGCACCACCTACATCGTGACGACCGAGCTGCTCCCGCCAGGACGGCCGCTGCTGGCGGCGGCGCTCCGAGCGCTCCCCGCCGGCCTCGCCGTGCTCGCGATCACGCGCACCGTGCCGACGGGCTCGTGGTGGTGGCGCAGCACCGTGCTCGGCGCGCTGAACTTCGCCGCCTTCTTCTCGCTCCTGTTCACGGCGGCCTACCGCCTGCCCGGCGGGGTCGCCGCCACCATCGGGGCGGTCCAACCGCTGATCGTGATGGCCCTCGCCACCCGAGTCCTCGGCGAACGGGCCGGTCCGGCCCGCTACGCGGCCGCGTTCGCGGGCGTCGGGGGCGTCGCCCTCCTCGTGCTCGACGGTGGCGCCCGGCTCGATGCGGTGGGCGTCGCCGCTGCGCTCGGCGGCGCGGCGAGCATGGCGGTCGGGAACGTCCTCGTGCAGCGCTGGGGGCGTCCCACCCGACCCCGGGCGTTCGCCGGGTGGCAGCTCACCGCCGGTGGCCTGCTCCTCCTCCCGATCGCACTCGTCGCCGAGGGTCCTCCGCACCAGCTCACCGGCGGCAACGTGGTCGGCTACGCGTACCTCGCCACGGCCGGCGGTGCCCTCGCCTACACGCTCTGGTTCCGGGGCATCGCCGCGCTCGGCGCCCGCAACGTGACGTTCCTCGGGCTCCTCAGCCCCACCGTCGCGACGGCCATCAGCGTGGCCACCGGCGATCCGTTCGGGCCTGCGCAGCTCGCCGGCGGGCTCGTCGTGCTGGCCAGCGTCACCGCCATCCAGCTGCTCCCCTCGAGGCCACCGACCGAGCCCACGACCGCTCAGCCGATCGCGGCACCGGCACCGGCTCCGCCCGCTCGGCCCGTCACCTGCCCGGCCGCGTGACCTCGCCCCACGTCGCCACCGCCCACCCGCTCGACACCTGACCCACCACGACATCCCCGAACGGAGACCACCATGACCACCACCATCACCCACACCGACATCCCGACCGCGGAAGCACCGGACGGCCCGAGCCCCGGGCCCCTGCGCGCGGCGGGCGCTCGACGAACCGCCCGGGTCGCTGGCGGGCTCTACCTCGTGATCTTCGTGTGCGGGCTCTTCAGCGAGATCGCCGTCCGTTCGAGCATCCTCGAGCTCGGCGACCCGACCGCCACGGTCCAGAACCTGCTCGACGCACCCGGCCTGTTCCGGATCGGGTTCCTGACCGATCTCACGATGGTCGTCGCCGACGTCGCCACCGCCGTGCTGATCTACGTGCTCCTGGCGCCCGTCAACCGGACCGTCTCGCTCGCCGCCGCCGCCTTCCGGCTGGTCCAGTCCGCCATCCTCGGCGCCAACCTGCTGAACCACCTCATGGCGATCCAGCTGCTCGAAGGCGACGGGCTCCTCGGCGGCTTCACGACCCAGCAGCGCGACAGCCTCGTGCTGCAGTCCCTCGAGACCCACCGGTTCGGCTACTTCATCGCCCTGGTCTTCTTCGCCGTGCACCTCGCCCTGCTCGCATGGCTCATCCACCGGTCCGGCTACCTGCCCCGCTGGCTCGGCTGGCTCCTGGGCGCCGCCGCCGCCGGCTACCTGATCGACAGCGCCTGGTTCTTCGTGATCCCTGGCTACGACGGGGCGTTCTCACCGCTCGTGCTCGCCCCCGCCCTGATCGCCGAGCTCTCGCTGCTCCTCTGGCTCCTCGTGCGAGGGATCGACACCGACCGGTGGGAGGTGCGCGTCCGATGAAGGCGATCACCCACGCCCGCTACGGCAACACCGACACGCTCACCTTCGACGACATCGCCACGCCGGCCCCTGGCGACGACCAGGTGGTGGTCGCCGTCGACGCCGCCGGGCTCGACATGGGCGTCTGGCACCGCATGAGCGGACTCCCCTACCTCGCCCGCACCGACAGCGGCCTCCGGCGCCCGAGGGGCTCCGTGCTCGGCAGCGACTTCGCCGGACGGGTGACCGCGGTCGGGCCCGCGGTCGTCGGCGTCGCCATCGGCGACGAGGTCTTCGGCACGGCCGACGGAACCTTCGCCGAGCACGCCATCACCACCCCCGACCGCATCGCCCCTCGACCGCGCACGCTCAGCGCAGCCGAAGCCGCGAGCCTGCCGACCTCCGCGGTCGCGGCGCTCCAGGCGCTCCGAGACGTCGCAGGGGTGACCGCGAACGATCGCGTGCTCGTCATCGGTGCCAGCGGTGGCGTGGGCTCCTACGCCGTCCAGATCGCCAACGCCCTCGGCGCGCACGTCACCGGCGTCGCCAGCACGCCCAAGCTCGGCCACGTCCGCGATCTCGGCGCCCACGACGTCATCGACTACACCCGGCACGACATCGACAGCACCGGCGAGACGTGGGACGTCGTGCTCGACGGAGGCGGGAACCGACCCGTACGGCTGCTCCGACGCGTCCTCGACGAGCATGGGACGCTCGTCTTCTACGGCGGCGAACAGGGCGGCCGCTGGACCGGAGGAACCGGCCGATGGCTCCGCGGCCTCCTCCTGTCACCCTTCGTGTCCCAGCACCTGCGGGTGCTCGCATCGACCGTGAGCCGAGACGCCCTGCTCGACGTCACCAGGCTCATCGACGCCGGCCACATCGAGGGCCCGGTCGACCGCACGTTCCCGCTGCCCGACGTGCCCGCGGCGATCGACGCGCTGCGAGCAGGGAGGATCCGAGGCAAGGCCGTCATCGTGCCGTAGACCCGCGGCCACCGGCCCGGGCGGCGGCGTCACCCCGGCATGCGGGCCGACGCCGCCCGCCGGCTCGGCGAGGCGCGCCACGGCGTTCGCGGCCCTCGAGGTCCACCGTTCCGATGTCCAGCAGCCGGGCGCCACCTCGATCACCAGACAGTGGAGGTCGGGCCGTAATCGAGGAGAGCCGGCCCCTGGGGACCGGCCCTGACCTGCATTTTCGTTGGTGGCGGGGGCAAGCCGCTGTTCGGCGTCTCTCGAGTTGCCCGACCGATGTTTCCGCAGGTGAGAGGGCATGCACACCCCGTTGCACAGGCTCGTGCACACCCACCGTGCAGAGGGTTTGTTGGCAGCTGGCCAAGACTCGCTGGAGCAGCGTCCCTTCACGACCCTCATCGGACCACATCGCCGGGACACGCTGTAGGCGTGCCCCAGCCACCTGTCCTAGCGCTCGAACCCGTCGAGATCGGACTCGATGTTGTGGGCTCGCAGGACGACCAACTGGTCGATGAGGTCGAGGGTGCGGCGCCGGACGTCGGGGTCCGAGCTCTGGGCGTGGAGCCGCAGCGTCAGGCGGACCACGTACATCACGCCGCCCGCGGCACCCGTCGAGTAGTCGGCGACCTGCTTGCGGTGTAGGGACACGAACGCCTCGCACACCTCGAGGACCTCGGGCGGCAACGGATGCCGGGACGCCTCGATCGAGTGCAGTGCGCTCGACGCCCCCGACACCAGCACCGGGCTGTGCGCGAGCGCCGAGATGAGCGGTGCGAAGTCGGCGAGCGGCTCGTCGCCAAGCGAGTAGAAGGCGCGCTCGGCGGCAGACCTGACATCCTCGTCCGAGTCGTGGAGCGCCCGAGAGAGCACGTCGACCGCACGCACCCGAGTCCGCTCGTAGGCGACGTTGTCAGCGAAAACCTCGATGGCCGCGGCCCGGGCGGCCGCATCGTCACCGGCGAGCAGCGCATCGACGTCGGGATCGAGCCCGGAGTCATAGAACGAGGCGAGCGTAAGCCACTTCGCACCAGATCGGCGCAGGCTCTCGTCGGGCTCCGCGAGCATCTGTGCGATGACCGGGGCGACCGCGCTGTAGCGGCGGCTGTGCACCGCCACCCGTAGGAAGTGCCCGAAGTACGGGCTCGACAGGAGCGCCGGCGCCGCGCCAGCGGTGAGGCTGCTGAACGCTGCGAGCGCCCGGTCGGTGTCGATCTCGAGGAGCGGTGCGAGAGCAGCGGCGACGGCGGCCCGGACTTCGACGTGCGGGTCTCCGACGAGCGCTTCGAGCGCGGGCGCCACAACAGGCGCCCGCCCGTGGTTCTCGGCGAGGAGGTTGCCGAGGGCGAGGACGGCTGCGCCGCGGGTCGAGTTCAGGGCGTCCATGTTGATCCGGTCGGCGTCCCAGTCGCCGTCGGCACCGGAGCCGGCCGGGTCGGGCTCGCCGGTTGCGACACCAGCGACCCATTCGATGAGCTCCACCGGGATGTCCCAGGCGCGGTTCGCTTCGATGAGGCGGACCAGCCACCGCTCGGCGTCACTGCCGCCGAGACGGAGACCCTCACGCCACACCGCGACGAGGACGCCCGCCTCGACCGTGGCGTCGGCGAGCCCCCGGAACACCGCGGCCGGGTAAGCCTCGGGGGAACCGGCCGGGATGCGCTCAAGCAGGCGGGCGAACCGCTCCGGGTCCTCCTTCGTCAGGGTCTCGAGCACCTGGGCCTGGCTCCAGGCGTCTCCGACCATCCGGCCGTCGCGCCACCCCGTCGACTCGCCCGACCCGTAGTGGGCGATGGCGCTCAACCAGGCGTCGTCGCTCATGCGCCGCGCCTGCTCCTCGGGGATCGGCGGGGGCACCATGCCTCCGCGGACCCCCTCGGGCTTGTGGACGTCGTCGCAGAGGAACTTCCGGCGAAGCTCCTCGAGGCGCCGCCTCAGCTCCGGCGGCCGCCGCTGGGGGTCGAAGCCGTTGAGCAGGCACAGCTCGGTGAGCCCGCGGCCCTTGATGCCGTGGATGGTCCGCTCCCAGGAGGTCGTGTAGTACATCGCTGCGGCGACGAGGCGGGCGAGCGCCCCGTCCGTGCAGCGGGGAGATGGCCGCGATGAGCTCCCGCGACACCCAGGCGGGTGCGTCGGAGTAGCCGAGCGCCAGTGCTCCAGGCGTCTGGGCGAGCCAGTCGGCCGCCTCGTCGGCGAACGCACCGGGGTTCCCGGTGTAGGCGCGGGCGAGGAGGAACGCTGCGGACTCGTAGGGCGACGACCGGAGAACGGCGAGCCGGGTCGCCGCCTCGCCGGGGTCGGCCTCGGCGAGGCGGATGAGGGCGTCGCCGACCGCGCCGTACAGGTTGTCGGTCGATGACAACCGCGATCCGAAGATGTGATGCCCCCACAGCGAGTCCTTGATGAGGTCACCCTTGGACCACTCCGGCCGTGCGTTGTCCTCCATGAGGACGAGGACCCGTGGCAGCAGGAGGTCGACGTACTCCACCGGTGCACCCGACGCGATAGCGGCGATCTCGCTGCCGTCGAGCGATGTGGCGTGCTGGGCCCGGTCCGTCGGCAGCGGACCGGCCCCGGTCACAGCAGAGCGGTCCAGCGACCGGGCGATGACCTCGGCCGCCCACGCAGGGCGCTTCTCGGCCAGGGGGTGGATCGTGTAGGTGAGCTCCCGCCCGGCCTCGTCGAAGTCGCCGTCGTCGATCGCTTCGAGGAGCAGCTCGACGAGCTCGCGGGCACGGTGGATGTCGGCGGTCTGGAGGAACCACCGGCGACGTGAGGTCCACAGGTCGCCGGGCAGGCCCGTGACGAGTTCCACGACGCGGACGGGGAAGTCGCCGGCCCACCTCGACAGCGCCCACATGGCGACCTCTGCGACCTCGCCGCCGGCGGACAGGAGTTCCTGCCAGGTCCCGTCGGCGTCGAGGAGCGGGAACCAGCCCGGGTTGCTGCGCAGCACCTGCCACGTCCGGGTGAAGAGGTCGTTGTCTGCGTCGAGCGCCATCGGGCGCAGGAACTTCCACTCGTCGACGGTCGGGCTCTCGATGGAGTCGAGCAGCGATGCCGCGAGCGCCTTGATGTGGACGCGGACCTCGCTGGAGGTGAGGAGCCACTCGAGGTCGGCCAGGTACGCGTCTAGGTCGCTGCTGCGCTCGTAGGCGAGGATCTGGCGCACCTGGGCCCGGCGGAAGAGGTCCTGCTCCGAGCCGGCGAGGAGGTCGCGGATGGTGCTGCCCGAGGCGAGGTACCCTCGGGCGAAGCAATAGTCGAAGAACGTCTCGTGGAAGAACGAGACGCGGCCGCCGTCGGCGACGAGGACCCCGGCGGAGGCCATCACGTTGGCCTGCTCGTCGAACTCGTCGACCAGTGCGATCGGGGCGGTGAGCTCGTGGCGGTCGTCCATGTGGGCGACGAGGCGCGTGACGACCGGGCTCCAGTCGTCGAGGCCGCCACGGGCCTGCCTGCACGCGGTGCGCTTCTCGGTCCAGTACCGGTCGTAGAGCTCGGTGAGGGTCCGTGCGGAGGTGAGGTCGCCGACGCCCGCCCGGGCGAGGTCGACGTAGAGGGCGAGGTGCAGCGGTATCGCGAGCAGGCGCATGAGCGAGTCGGGCACGGAGGTCGGGAGGCCCGCTGAGGCGAGGGCCTCGCGGATCTGCTCGGCGGTGAGGACCTCGACGGCGACCTTCGCGGTGCTGTCGTCGTCGATCACCGTCCGCAGCGACCGGTCGTAGTCGAGGTCGAACTGCCGGCAGGCGGCGAGCACCCTCACGTTCGGGTGGCTCCGCAGCTCGCGCAGCAAGTCGGCGACGAGGTCGAGGCGGTCCGGGTGGCGCCCGGAGGCGGCACTGACCGCGTCGACCTGGTCGATCACCAAGAGCGCGTCGGCGCCGGCGGCTGCAGCTGCGAGGACGACCGCCGGCGATTCGGGGAAACCGAGGCCGGCGCCGAGATCCGCGGTGTTGGCCACGCCCGCCATGCGGTCAGCGGACACGACGAGGACCGGCCAGCCCTGCTCCCGGACAAGCTTGACCACCTGCCCCGCCACGACGCTCTTGCCTGCACCCGCGGTCCCGGTCAGGAGCACCCGGCGGTTCTCGGCGAGGCGGGCGACCGCTGCTTCGGCCTCGGGGCGATCGAGCTCGGCGCTGCCGATGAACAGGGGGCTCAGCCGCGCCCGGAACGCGTCGGCGGTGGCATCGATCCGGTCTCGGACACCGGGGTCAGCGAGGAGGTTCGCCGGAGTCACGCCGTGGCGGGCGAGCTCGTCCCAAACGTCGGATGCCGTGATCTCGATGTGGACGGAGTCGTCGACGAACTGGCCCAGGACGGCCGCAACGGTCTCGGGCTTCGCCCCAGCAGCGATCGACCGGAGCCGGTCGCGCACCCAGTCGGCGAGCTCTGCCTCCCCGATGGTGCGCACCGTGATGCGCCGGAGCGCCTCGAACACCTCCTGGTCGACGAAGCCGGGCCACACGCTCTCGAGGCGCTCGAACCGCTTCCGCTGGTCAGCGGCTCCGAGGAAGACGTCGTTGAACTCGTCCCAGCCCGCTGCGCTCCCGGCCCGCTCGGCCAATTCCCGGAGCTCGTCGGCACCGGTGCCCGACACGAACACGCACCGGTCGCCTCGGGCAAGGTTGCGCTGCCACGGCTGGAGCACCTTGTGGTTGATGAGGGCGCTCACGGTCCACGGGCCGCTGCCGAGCTGCCGCTTGGCTTGGTGCCACTCGGCCTCGGCGCCGACGGTGAGCCGGAACTCGGACCCGGCGCCGTCGCCGCCGGGGACCTCGATGCGCAGGGCGTCGGCGCGCTCGTCGAGCACGTCGAGGATCGCGAAGACCGTCCACCGGCGTTCGAAGCTGTTGCCCGCCTTGTCCGACGGGCCGCCGGGCAGCGGCATCTGACCCTCGCAGCGCAGGTGGTTGGACCGGGGCAGCCTACGGTGCAGAACAGGTCTGATGCGCCTGTGCCGGCAGCTCGCACTGCTCTTCGTCCCAGACGTTCGGCGAGCCGCAGCGAGCAATCCCGTGGACCGTCGACGACCAGGTGCGAGCTCGAGCCAGTTGACCCTTTGGGCGCCCGGACCTGGCGAGCCCGCGAGAAGTCCAGACCCTCCCGCCGTGATGTGCTCGGCTCGCGATACAGCCCCCACCTGATTGCACGAACAGCGCGATCCAACACAATCGAATCAAGACGCGAAGAGACCCCGCCGGAGCGGGGCCTCTTTGCGTACCGTTTTGGTGGCGGGGGCAGGATTTGA
>JAGQSL010000152.1 GCA_020439525.1 Acidimicrobiales bacterium
GGGTAGCCGTTGCGCATGGTGTCGGCGCCCGAGACGAACTGCACCTCGGACCAGTCGATGCCGGCATCGCGCAGGGCGTCGCGCGCCGCGGCCACGCCGTACTCCACGAAGTTGCGGCCCCACTTGCCCCACGGGTGCATGCCCACGCCGAGCACGGCGACGTCGTTGGCGGCCATCAGTCGGCTCCTCCCTCGGTGACGGGCTTCCACTTCCAGATCACGTGCTCGACCTCGCCCTCGGTGAACAGGGTGTCCACCACGAGCTCGACGGGCAGGCCCACCCGGAGGTCGTCGACGGTCACGCCGGGGACCATCTGGCCCATCACCACCAGGCCCTCGTCGGCGAGGTGGACGGCGGCGATGCAGAAGGGCTCGTGCTCCTCGGTGGGAACGACGTAGGGCGCCGGCGGCTGGTAGCGCGCGTCGGTGTAGCTCCACACCGTGCCGAACCGCGAGAGGCGGACCTCGTCGAACGCCAGCCCGACGCACGCTGGGTTGGGGCAACCGAAGTCCGCCTTGGGGAACACGTAGGTGCCGCAGGTGGTGCAGCGCATCCCGAGGAGGGCGGGCTCGGGATCGTCGGGGGTGAACCACCCCTCGGCGCCGAGCGCCGGCACCCGTGTCGTCGTCGTCATGGCATCCCCCGGATGGTGCGGAAGATCTGATGGTACGTCAGGAACCGGCGGGCCTCCTACGCCGGTCTCGCCGGCTCGGCCGCGGCGCAGGGGCTTCACCGAGGCGAAACAAGCGTGAAACGTGGCGTCCGTACGGTCACCGCCATGCACGTCGAGCTGGTGCGGTGGCCCGCCGAGGAGGAGCGGCTGGCCGAGGTGCGCGCCGCCGGCCTGGCCCGCCTGGTGCTGGTGCCCGAGGGCGTCGCCCCGCCGCTCACGGCCGATCCGCTCGAGGACTGGATCCGCCTCCCGGCCACCGACGACGACGTGCGAGCTCGGCTTCGGGTCCTCGAGGATCGGGCCCGGGGCGCGGTCGAAGACGATCGCCCCGAGCTCGACGAGAACGGCCTGCTCCGCCTGGGTGGCCAGTGGGTCTCGCTGCCGCCGGTGGAGCACCGCCTGATGGGGGTGCTGCTCGACCGGTACCGGGCGGTGGTCAGCCGCGACGCGCTGGCCCGGGCCGGATGGCCCGACGGGATCCCCGGTCGCAACGTGCTCGACGTGCACATCGTGCGGCTGCGCCGCCGGCTCGCCCCCCTCGGGCTGGTCATCCGCACCGTGCGATCACGCGGCTACCTGCTGGAGCAGGGCCGGGTCGAGGCGGCCACCGGCTCCTGACGCTCGTCGGGCCGGCTTGCCGCAGGCGGGGGCGGCGCGGGTAGAACCCTCGGGTGCCCTCCGAGCGCGACCGTCGACAGTGGCCCGGCACCCTCCCGCCCGCCGCCGGCTCGCCGCGACGTGGCCCGGGGTCGGTGCGCCGCACCACGAGCGTCGACATCGAGCGGCCGGCCGGGCCATCGGGCGACCTGGTCCTCACCGGGCGCGGGCGCGACCTGCTGACCACCGCGGACGGCACGTCGGTCGCCGTGGCCCAGGCCCACACGTCCGTGGTCATCGACTTCGTCGGCGACCGTCGGATCCGATCGGTGCACGCCGACCCGCCCGTCGACGGGATCGATGCGCTGATCGGCGCTCGCGCCGGATCGGGGTTCCGGCGCCAGCTGGCCGAGGCGGTGCCCGAGCTGGCCTCCACCGGGTCGCTGGTCCACCTCCTGCTGGACGACACCACGCCGGCCGTGCTCATCAGCGGATCGTCGCTGGCCCGCGAAGGGCTCCTCACCCTCGTGGCCGATCGCGGTCGAGCGCGCTTGCCGTTCGGGATCTGCGCCGGCTGGCAGCACGGCGGGGCCATGGAGGAGGCGATCGCCGAGACGGGCGTGCCGCTGCTCGGGTGGGGGCCGCCGGCACCCGATCTGGGCGATGGCTCCGACCCCGACGCCTGGCACGACATGCCGGCGCTGGCACCGGCCTCGATGCGTCGTCGTCGCCGCCTCGACGTGGCGGCCGTCGACGGTCGGCTGGTCGTCGACGTGCGCTACCGCGACAGCTACTGGGAGCGCGACGGCGCAGAGACGGTGGTGCACGAGTACGCCGTCGAGGCGGCCGTCGACCTCGCCGAGCGTCGCCTCGTGGGTGCAGTCGCCCATCCGGGCCCGCTACCCGCACCGGAGTGCCCGACCGCAGCCGCCAGCGCGGCCGACCTGGCGGGCGTGGGCCTCGACGAGCTGCGCGACGTGGTGCGCGAGCGATTCGTCGGGGTCTCGACGTGCACCCACCTCAACGACGTGCTGCGGTCGCTCGCCGACGTCGGCGCCCTGTGGGACGCGGCGGAGGCGACCGGGGCCGTGCTCAGCTGAGGACGAAGATCACCTCGTAGACGTCGAGGCGGTCCCCGCCGTCCTCCATGGAGTCCTGCCAGAGGGTGAGGACCACGGATCCCTCGTAGGCCGGCAGGTCGGTCGTCAGCTCGAAGGTGCCCCAGGTCCCCGACCCGGCGGTCGCCGTCGTGAAGCCCTCCTCGAGCAGCGAGCCCTCGGTGGTGCTCACCGACCAGCGCACGGTGGCCTCGAAGGTGTTCGCCAGGCCCGACACGGTGAGCGGCGACGAGATCTTCTCGTACGGGGTGGGCGATTCGGGGAGGATGCGGGGGAGCACGTCGTCGAAGGCGTCGCGCCCCTCGTACGCCGTCGGCAGGCCCTCGCCGCCGAGCCCTTCGGGCACCTCGCCGTCGATCTGGAACTGCACCCGCTCGACCGTTGGGAACTGGGTGAGGGTGAAGACCACCTGGGCCACCCGGAGCTGCATCGAGGTGCTGCCGCCGCCGCTGACGAACTCCTCCGACAGGTCGATCGTCGCCGTCCCATCGGTGATGTCGAGGCCGCCGAGCTCGGTCCCCTCGGGGATCATCGACGTCATGCCGCTGAGCGAGTCCGGTTGGGTCGGCCCGGCGAGGAGCGCCTCGACCGCCTGGCGCCCGGGCGCCGCTCCCTCCACCCAGTTGGCGCCGGTGGCCAGGTCCTCGCCGCGCACCCAGTACTGCAGGACCTTCGTGCCCGTGCCGGGCTCGAGGCCGTGGCCGGCGTGCTCGTCGACCGTGGTGGTGGTCTCGTCGCCGGCGGTCGTCGTCGACGCGTCGGTCGTGGTCGTGGGCTCGTCGGCCCGGGTCGTCGACGAGGCGTCGTCGTCGCTGCCACCGCAGGCCGCCAGGCCGCCGAGCAGCGCGAGCGCGAGGAGCAGGGCGAGGGGGCGTCGCATGGCTCCATCATGGTCGGGCGGGGTGGGTCGGAGGCAGGGCCGAAGGTCCACCGCCGGTGGGGACCGACGGGCCGGCGGCCAGACTGCAGCGGTGCTCCGCCGACGTCGACCGAAGCCGCTGCCCGATGACTGGGAGGACCGCGTCGCCCGGATGGACCCCGGCTGGTGGGACCGCTCGGTCGAGGTGCGGACCCGGATCCGCGACCTCGCCGAGGTCCTGCTCGGCCAGGCGCGCTGGGAGGCGGCGCGGGGCTTCGAGATCACCGACGACGTCCGGTTGCTCGTGGTCACCCAGGCCGTGCGGCTCCTCGTCGGCATGGAGGTCGAGCGCTTCCCCGACGTGCGCACCGTGATCGTCCACGACACCACGATCGTCGGGCGAGGCGAGCGGCCCGGCCCCGCCGCCGGCGTGTACGCCGACGACGACGTGCTGCTCGCCGGCGAGGCCGCCCACGGCGACGGGCCCATCGTGCTGGCGTGGGACGAGGTGGCGTGGGACGTGCGCCACCCGCGCCGGGGGCGCAACGTCGTGCTCCACGAGTTCGCCCACAAGCTCGACATGCAGGACGGGGTGGTCGACGGCACGCCGCTGCTGCTCGACCCGGCCCTCGGTCAGCGGTGGGTCGAGGTGTGCACCCGCACCTTCCACGAGCTCGAGCGCGAGGGCAGCCCGGTGCTCGACGACTACGGCACCGTCGACGCCGGCGAGTTCTTCGCCGTGGCGACCGAGGCGTTCTTCTGCCGCCCGGCGAAGCTGCGCGAGCACCACCCCGACCTCTACGAGGTCTTCGCCGCCTACTACCGCCAGGACCCTGCGCCGTAGCCGGGATCGGCCCCGGGCTCAGCCTTCCTGGTGGGCGTGGAGGAGGAGGCGCTCGCCGCCGCCGTGGATCACCAGGTCGGCCCCGCTGATGTTGGCGGCGAGGTCGGACGCGAGGAAGGCGACGGCGTTGCCGATGTCGCCAGGATCGGCCACCCGCTGGAGCGGCACCGACGCCTCGACCGTGGCGGCGCCGTCGGGGCCGCCGTAGTAGTCGTCGAACAGCTCGGTGCGGACCATGCCGGCCGTCACCGTGTTGAGCCGGACCTTGGGCGCCCACTCCATGGCCAGGCTCTGGGTGAGGCTGATGAGGCCGGCCTTGGCAGCCCCGTAGGCAGCCGTGCCGGGGGAGGGGCGGTGGCCCGAGAGCGACGTGATGCTCACGATCGACCCGCCGTCGGGCTGCTGCTGCATCACGTGGTTGGCCGCCTGGGCCACGTGGAGGGCCGAGGTCAGGTTCAGGGCGATGATCTTCTGGCTGAAGCGAGGCGAGGCGGTGGCCGCATCGGCGCCGGGCGCGCCGCCCGCGTTGTTGACCGCCAGGTCGAGCCGGCCGTGGTCGGTGACGACGGCGGCGACGAGCGCGGCGACCGACTCCGGGTCGGTGACGTCGGCCTGGTGGAACCGGACGCCGTCGGGGAGGGTGCCCGCATCGGGCTCGGTGCGGCCGCAGATCGCCACGGTCGCCCCGGCGGCGACGAGCCGCTCGGTGATCCCGCGGCCCACGCCCCGTGCCCCGCCGGTCACGAGGGCCACCCGGTTGCTGAGGTCGATCTCGAGCGCCATGGCCGCAGACCTTGGCACACGGCGGCGGTCGCGGGCATCGTGGGCTGGCCGGGACGATCGGCCCCTCGGCTACGGTTCGACCCCGGAATCTGACGACCTATCAGAAAGCCTGGGGATGGGGATCACGACGACCGTCGACGAGCGGGGCATCGCCGAGGTGGTGATGGACAACCCGCCGGTCAACGCGCTGACCGTGGCGGGCTGGTTCGACCTGGCGACGCAGGTGCGAGCCGCGGGCGACGATCCCGAGGTCCGGGTGGTCGTGCTGCGGGCCGAGGGGAAGGGCTTCAACGCCGGCGTCGACATCAAGGAGATGCAGAACACCGAGGGCTTCGACGCCCTGATCGGCGCCAACCGGGGCTGCTACGAGGCGTTCGCGGCGGTGTACGAGTGCAAGGTGCCGGTGATCGCCGCCGTCAACGGGTTCTGCGTCGGCGGCGGCATCGGGCTGGTGGGCAACGCCGACGTGATCGTGGCCGCCGACGATGCCGTGTTCGGGCTGCCCGAGGTCGACCGGGGCGCGCTGGGCGCCGCCACCCACCTCTCGCGCCTGGTGCCCCAGCACAAGATGCGGGCGATGGTCTACACGTCGGCCAACGCGTCGGCCCAGGAGCTGCACGCGTTCGGGTCGGTGCTCGAGGTCGTCCCGCAGGCCGACCTGCGCGACGCCGCCTTCGCCGTGGCCGAGCAGATCGCGGCCAAGTCGCCCACGGTGATCCGGGCGGCGAAGGAATCCCTCAACGGCATCGACCTGTGGGACGTGAAGCGGTCGTACCGCTTCGAGCAGGGCTTCACCTTCGAGCTGAACCTCTCGGGGGTGGCCGACGAGCACCGCGACGCCTTCGTCGCCAAGCGAGACACGGATGTGAGCAAGTGAGCGACGCGACCACCGAGGCCTTCCCGGCCCGCAAGGACAAGCGGCTGAGCGAGGACGACGTCGTCGCCCAACTCGCCAGCGGCATGACCATCGGCATCGGCGGGTGGGGGAGCCGGCGCAAGCCGATGTCGATCGTGCGGGCCATCCTCCGCAGCGACCTCACCGACCTGCACCTGGTCACCTACGGCGGCCCCGAGGTGGGGATGCTGTGCGCCGCCGACAAGGTGTCGCACCTCACCTTCGCCTTCGTGGCGCCCGACAACTCGACCTCCGCCGTGCTGCTCGAGCCCCACTTCCGGGCCGCTCGCCAGTCCGGTGCCATCAGCTGCACCGAGCTCGACGAGGGCATGCTCGGCCTCGGCCTGCAGGCCGCGGCGTGGCGCGTGCCGTTCCTGCCCACCCGCGTGGGCCTCGGCTCGGACCTGCACCTGGTGAACCCAGGCCTGAAGATGGTGACCTCGCCCTACGACGACGGCGAGGAGCTCATCGCCCAGCCGGCCATCCCGCTCGACGCGGCGATCTGCCACCTCAACGTGGGCGACGAGCGCGGCAACGCCGCCTTCACCGGTCCCGACCTCTACTACGACGACCTGCTGCTCGAGGCGGCCGAGCGCCGCTTCGTGTCGGTCGAGCGCATCGTGCCCACCGGTGGGCTCGTTCAGGCCGCCGGCGACATCACCCGCCTGCGCATCAACCGCCTGTTCGTCGACGGCATCGTCGAGGCGCCCAACGGCGCCCACCCCACGGAGTGCGCCCCGGACTACGGGCGCGACATCGCCTTCCAGAAGGAGTACCTCGGCACCGCCAAGGACCCGGAGCTGTGGGAGGCGTTCCGCTCGCAGTGGCTGTCGTTCGGCACCGAGGCCGACTACCAGGCGGCGCTGGCCGCCCGACCCGTGGAGGACGCCAAGTGAGCGCCACCGACCTGTCGTCGCTCGTGCGGCGCGCCGATGTGTGCGCGGTGGCCGTGGCCGACTGCTTCCGCGGCGATGGCGAGATCCTCGCCAACCCCATCGGCACGATCCCGATGATCGGCGGCCGCCTCGCCCGGGCCACCTGGGAGCCCGATCTGATGATGACCGACGGCGAGGCCGCGCTCATCGCCAACGACGAAGCCATCCCGGCCGTCGGCGACCGGCAGTACGAGACCTACAACCCGTACCGGCGCATGTTCGACGTGGTGTGGAGCGGCCGGCGCCACGTGATGATGGGGGCCACCCAGGTGGACCGCTACGGCAACCAGAACATCGCCGGCATCGGCGGCACGCCCACCCAGCCCCGCACCCAGCTCCTCGGCTTCCGCGGCGCCCCCGGCAACACCATCCACAACACCACCTCGTACTGGGTCCCGGCCCACAGCGCCAAGGTGTTCGTGGAGGCCGTCGACATCGTCACCGGCATCGGCTACGACCGGGCCGCGTCGCTGACGCCAGCCCAGCGGGCCTTCCACGAGATCCGCCGGGTGGTGTCGAACCTCGGTGTGTTCGACTTCGAGACCGACGACCACCGCATGCGGCTGCGCTCGGTGCACCCCGGCGTGACGGTCGACGCGGTCGTCGAGGCCACCGGCTTCGAGCTCACGATCCCCGACGAGGTGCCCACGTCGCGCCTGCCGCTCCCCGAGGAGCTCCGGCTGCTCGACGAGGTGATCGACCCGGAGGGCACGCGCTTCCGCGAGGTGCCCGACCCCGCCTGACCTGCGGCGGTCCACGCCACGTGGGCGATCGACCACCGGTTCCGTCCCTCGGGCGCCGAGACGGCGTAACCTCCCGCACCGATGGCCAGTGATCGCTACCGCCTGCACCGCCTCCGTCCCGGCGACGAGTGGGCCCTGAGCACCCTCGCCAAGGGCAACGCCCGCTTCGGCGACGGCGAGGACCGGCCGTGGGTGCCGCCGCTGTCGAGCGAGGAGGCGAGCGAGTTCGTCTCCGATCCCCGCACGATCTGCGTGGTCGCCATCCACATGGAGACCAACCACATGGCCGGCTTCGCCTACGGCGGGGTGCTGTTCCGGCGCCACACCAAGCTGCGGCACCTGTGCATCTACGAGATCGGCATCGACATCGATCACCGCAACCAGGGCGTCGGCAAGATCCTGCTCGACGGCATCGGCGCCGAGGCCCGCCAGATGGGGATCGATCAGGGCTTCGCCTTCTCGGCCGCCTCGGACCGCGAGACCCGGGCGATCTACGACTCCGCCGGCGGCCAGCACTCCGCCGACAACGAGATCCTCTACGGCTTCACCTTCTGACCCGCCTCCCCCCACCCACCCCCAAGGCCGAACTTCTGGCGGGATGGGGCCCGGGTCGGGCGCCGCGGCGCCAGAAGTTCGTCGGGTGGGGCGGGCGCCCGTACGCTGCTCGACCATGTCTGACGGTGCATCAGGTCCTGGCGACGTCCTCCACACCCGGTTGGTCGAGCTGCTCGGCTGCCGCCGACCGATCGTCCAGACCGGCATGGGGTGGGTGTCGGGCGCCCACCTGACCGCCGCCACCTCGGCCGCCGGCGGGTTCGGGATCCTGGCGTCGATCACCATGACCGACGAGCAGTTCCGCGACGCGGTCCGCTCGGTGAAGGAGCAGACCGACGCCCCGTTCGGCGCCAACTTCCGCGCCGGCCAGCCCGACCTCGACGAGCGCATCGCCTTCGCCACCGGCGAGGGCATCCGCCTCTTCTCCTTCGCCGGCGCCCCCACCAAGGACGCCATCGCCAAGATCCACGACGCCGGCGCGCTCGTGATGCCGACGGTCGGCGCCCGTCGCCACGCCGAGAAGATGGCCGAGTGGGGCGTCGACGCCGTGATCGCTCAGGGCGGCGAGGGTGGCGGCCACACCGGCTCGGTGCCCACCTCGCTGCTGCTGCCCCAGGTGGTGGAGGCCGTGGGCTCGCAGATCCCCGTGGTGGGCGCGGGCGGCTTCCACTCCGGGGCGGGTCTCGTAGCTGCCTTGGCCTACGGCGCCGACGGCATCGCCATGGGCACCCGCTTCCTGCTGACCCAGGAGAGCCGGGTGCCCGGGTCGATCAAGGGCGACTACACGAAGGCGACCGTCTTCGACACGGTCGTGACCACCGCCCTCGACGGCGCGCCCCAACGGGTGATCCGCACCGAGCTGATCGACACGCTCGAGAGGAGCTCGGTCCTGACCCGGATGCCGAAGGCGGCGATCAAGGCGCTGGAGTTCGCCAAGCTGACGGGCACCTCGGCCAAGGACGTGGTGAGGGAGGGTCTCGCCATGCGCAAGAGCCAGGACCTCACCTGGTCGCAGCTGGCCATGGCCGCCAACGCCCCGATGCTGATCAAGGCCGCGCTGGTGGACGGCGACGCCTCGGTGGGCGTGCTCCCCACCGGCCAGGTGACGGGCGTGATCGACGACCTCCCCACCGTGGCCGAGCTGCTCGACCGCATCGAGGCCGACGCCCGCGCCACCCTCGCCCGCCTCGCCGGCTGACGGCCCTGCGCCGCGGGGCCTCGCCAGGCGTTCGGTGCTCGGATCGTGCGCCGGTGGCGCGCGTTCGGGGTGGGGAACGATCGGGCTGGGGGTCGTGCAGGTTCTGTGCGTGGATCGTGTGCCGCTGGCGCGCGTGCGGGGTGGAGAACGATGGGGCTGGGGGGCGGGGGATTCTGTGCGTGGATCGTGCGCCGGTGGCGCGAGTGCGGGGGGGGGGACG
>JAGQSL010000012.1 GCA_020439525.1 Acidimicrobiales bacterium
GATGCACTCGTCGCAGATGTAGACCCCGGGGCCCGCGATGAGCTTCTTGACCTGCTTCTGCGACTTGCCGCAGAACGAGCACTTCAGGAGCTCTCCGCCGTCTCCGAACTTGGCCACGATCTTCCCCTTGCGATCGTCAGGAGGCGTCCCGGATGGGACCGGTCTTGTCGGCGAGCTCCCGAGCGGAGATCACCTCGTCGATGATGCCGTATTCCTTCGCCTCGGTCGCGGACAGCACGAAGTCGCGGTCCGTGTCCCGGTTGATCTTCTCCTTCGGCTGGCCCGTGTGGTCAGCGAGGATGTCCTCGAGGAGGTCGCGCATGCGCAGGATCTCCTTGGCCTGGATCTCGATGTCGGTGGCCTGGCCGCCGCCCGAGGCGTAGGGCTGGTGGAGCAGCACCCGGGCGTGGGGCAGGGCGAGGCGCTTGCCCTTCGTGCCCGCCGCCAGCAGCACGGCGGCCGCCGACGCCGCCTGCCCGAAGCAGATGGTGGTGATGTCGGGCTTCACGTACTGCATCGTGTCGTAGATGGCGAACAGCGCGGTGATGTCGCCGCCGGGCGAGTTGATGTAGATGTTGATGTCCTTGTCGGGGTTCTCCGACTCGAGGTGGAGCAGCTGGGCGCAGATGAGGTTGGCGATCGTGTCGTCGATCGGCGTGCCCAGGAAGATGATGTGCTCCTTCAGGAGCCGCGAGTAGAGGTCGAACGCCCGCTCGCCCCGGTTGGTCTGCTCGACGACGGTCGGCACCAGGTAGCCCTGGGCCCGCAGGCCCGTGTGCAGGCTGGTCACGCGGTGGACCAGCTCATCGTGGCTCGGGGGGTGGGTCACTCGTCGTCCTCCGTGGCGGCGTCGTCGCCGTCGTCGCTGGTGTCGGGGGCCATCTCGAGGTCGGCCCGATCGATGGTGCTGCCACCCTCGTCGACCAGCTCGACGTGCTCGACGAGCCACTCGAGCGCCTTGCGGGTGCGCAGGTCGGAGCGTACCGCCGACACCTGCCCGTTGCGTTCGAGTTGCTTGCGGACCTTCGCCACCTTCTCGCCGACGCGCTCGGCGACGGCCTGGAACTCGGCCTCGAGCTCGTCGTCGTCGACCTCGAGGCCCTCGGCCTCGGCGACCGCTCGCAGGGCGAGGTCGACCTTGACGCCGCCGGTGGCGGTCTCGCGCAGGTCGGCGATGAACGCCTCTTGGTCCTGGCCGGTGGAGGCGAGGTACTGCTCGATGCCGATGCCCTGGGCCTGCAGGCGCATGGCCAGGTCCTGGAGGCGGTTCTGCACCTCCTGGTCGACCAGCGCCTGGGGCACCTCCTCGTCGACCAGCTCGGCGAGCGCCTCGGCCGTCTTCTGCTGGACGGCCATGCGGGCCTGGACCTTCTTGACCATCCCGAAGCGGCTGCGCAGGTCGTCGCGCAGCTCGTCGATGGTCTCGAACTCGGAGGCCTCGGCGGCGAAGGCGTCGTCAGCCTCGGGCAGGACCTTCTCCTTGACCTCCTTCACCGTGAGGGTGAAGTCGACCGGGTCCTCGTCGGGCTGGGGGTGCTCGGCGGTGAAGGTGAGCTCCGCCCCCGCCTCGGCGCCCACCAGCTGCTCGTCGAACTCGGGGACGATGGTGCCGCTGCCCACCTCGTAGAGGTAGTCGTCGGCGGTGAGGCCCTCCATGGGCTCGCCGTCGCGGGAGCCGGCCACGTCGATGGTGACGTGGTCGCCCTCCTGCACGGGACGCTCGACCGGCTCGAGCTTGGCGAAGCTCTCGCGCAGGTGGTCGATCCGCTCCTCGATCTCCTCGTCGGACACCTCGGGGCTGGGGATCTCGACGCGAAGGCTGGCGTAGCCGCCCACCAGCACCTGCGGGCGGACCTCGACGGTGGCCTCGAACGCCACGTCGCCGCCCTCCTGGCCCGAGGTGATCTCCCACTCGGGCTGGGCGATGACGTCGACGTCGTGCTCGTCGACCGCCTCGAGGTAGTACTTGGGCAGCGCCCGCTCGAGCGCCTCGACCCGGGCGGCCTCGAGGCCGATGCGGGCCTCGAGCACCTTGCGCGGCGCCTTGCCGGGGCGGAACCCGGGCAGGCGGACCTCTCGGGCGATGCGCTTGAAGGCATCGTCGATGTCGACCTCGAACTCGCCCTCGGTGACCGCGATGGACAGCTTGACCTTGTTGCCCTCGAGGGCTTCGACCGTTGACTCCATGAGGCTGGCGATCTTACCGGGGGTGGGTGACACCCCCCGAATGCGCTCTCACCCTGCACCGAGGTGCAGTCCTGCGCCGGCCGAGCGCCACGAGCACTTCGCGCGCCGGTGACGCGAGAACCGCTCACCCAGCCGGACCGCACCGCCCCAGCCCGAAACCCGGTGAGCACTTCCCGCGCTCAAGGCGCGAGAACTGCTCACCCAGCCGGACCGCACCACCCAACCCGAGACCCGTGAGCACTTCACGCGCTGGAGGCGCGACAACTGCTCACCCAGCGGGACCAACGACCGCCCACCCCCAGCCCTGCGAGCGCCTCCCGCGCCTTGAGCGCGAGAGCTGCTCACCGGATCGGGCCGAGTCGCCGGCGGGGGTCCGCTCAGGCCGCCGGCGACGGGAGGGCTCGGGCGGCGAGCTGGCGCTGGAGGCGACGACGCAGGTCCGAGGATGGGAGCAGGTCGCGGGCCCCGACGTGCAGGAGCGTCCACCCGAGCTGCTCGACCGGTTGGTGGCGGGCCTCGTCGTCCATCCAACGCGCTGGGCCGTGCCACTCGACGCTGTCGTACTCGAGGCCGAGCCGGGCCGCGACCCAGCCGGTGTCGACCCGGGCGACGACCGCGCCGGTCCGGTCGAGGATCCGGATCTGGCGATCGGGCGGCGGCAGCTCCCATTCGTCGATCGATCGCAGGAGCCGCACCTCGCCGATGCTCCCGGGCCGGATCCCCTCCCAGGTCGACGCCGCATCGAGCACGGTGCGCCGCGCCGCGAGCGGGACGTGGCCGGCCACATCGCACACCTCGGCGAGCGCCCCGGGGGTGGCGCGCCTCGCGCCGATCGCCTCGTCGACGAGCTTCGCGAGCTGGGCCCGGGGCACCACGCCTCCCAGGTCGACGAGCGTGCGCGCCACCGACGTGGCCCGAAGCCCTCGGACGAGGGTGCGGTGGCCCTCGGGGAGCTCAAGGCGGCGCACCCGACCGAGCGGCGCCCGGCTCGAGGTCCCTCGGGGCACGATCAGCGTCGGCTCGTCGAGCGGCGCGTCGACCAAGCCGTGGGCGTGGGCGGCGGCCAGCTCCGCGAGGTGCGCGTCGGGTCGGGCCAGGAGCGCGGCCATCGCCCGCTGGTCCCAGGTGGGCGGCGACCCGACGACGGCGAAGACCCCTCGGGCGAGCCGGGCCCAGCGCCCGCTGTCGACCTGCTGGCGGACCAGCGTCGCCGCCATCCCCGCTGCCCGCGCCTGACCAAGCGACAGCGCGCCGTGCTGGCGAGCGGCGATCGCGAGGGCGCAGTCGAGCGGGCGGTCGTTCATGGCCCGATGCTCTCACCCGCCTCTGACAGCGAAGCCCTTCCCGGCGCCCTCGCCCCGACCCGTGAGCAGAAGACGCGCTGGGAGCGCGGGAACTGCTCACCCACTCACGGTGCCACCCCACCGCCCCACGCCCGTGAGCAGAACACGCGCTGGGACGCGAGGACTGCTCACCCACTCACGGTGCCACCCCACCGCCCCACGCCCGTGAGCAGAACACGCGCTGGCAGCGCGACAACCGCTCACCAGCCCACGGCACCTCCCACCGCCGCAAGCCCGTGAGCAGAACACGCGCTCGACGCGCGACAACCGCTCACCAGCCCACGGGCAACCCCACCCCCACCACACCCGTGAGCAGAACCCGCGCTGGAGGCGCGAGGACTGCTCACGGGGGGGCGAGGTCGGGCGTGATCAGGCCGTGCGGCGGCGGCGGGAGAGGGCGACGAAGGCGGCGCCGGCGACGAGCATCGCCACCGACGGGAGCACCCAGCGCACCACGCTCGAGCCGGTGCGCACGATCGTGGTGTCCCCCACCGCGGGCGCCGGGGCCTCGGTGGTGGCGACCGGCGCCGTCGTCGAGGTCGAGGTCACCACGGCGGCGAGCTCGCTGGTGGTGGTGGCCTCGGTCGTCGTCGTGGTGGCCTCGGTGGTGGTGGTCGCCGGCGCGGCGACCGTCACGGTCACCGTGGCCGTCGCCTCCTGCCCGGCCCCGTCCACGATCGTGTAGGTGAAGGTGTCGGTGCCGGTGAAGCCGGGAGCCGGGGTGTAGGTGATGGTGCCGTCGTCGCCGATCACGACGGTGCCGTGGGTGGGCGGCGTGGTGGTGACCACGACGATCTCGGTGCCGGTGTCGTTGTCGAGCAGCTCGGTGGCGTCGATCACGAGCGGGGTGTCGTAGTCGGCCTCGTAGCTGTCGTCGGTGGCGGTCGGCGCCTCGGGCGGGTCGACGGTGATGGTGATCGTCGACTGGGCCTCCTGGCCGACCTCATCGGCGATCGTGTAGGTCACCGAGTCGACGCCGGAGAAGCCGGGCTCGGGCGTGTAGGTCCACGTGCCGTCCACCCCGAGGGTGAGCGTGCCGTGGGCCGGGTCGGTGTGGCCGATGACGCCGATGCCGGTGCCCGTGTCGTTGCCGAGGGCGCCGGGGGCGGCGACCACGAGCGGGGTCTGGAACGGCGTGCGGCCCTCGTCGGGGGTGGCCACCGGCCCGTCGGGCGGCGACACCACGATGGTGACCGTCGCCGTGTCGGTCTGGCCGGCCAGGTCGGTCACCGTGTACTCGAAGGTCTCGGTGCCGGTGAACCCGTCGTTCGGGGTGTAGGTGAGGCTCCCGTCCTCGCCGACCTCGACGGTGCCGTTTGCCGGCTGGCCGTAGGCGGTCACGGTGAGGCCGGTGCCCGAGTCGTTGCCGACGATGCCGG
>JAGQSL010000153.1:0-9146 GCA_020439525.1 Acidimicrobiales bacterium
ACCACGCGGCGTCCACGCCCCTGCGGCCCGAGGCCCGTGCCGCGCTCGAGGACGCGCTCGACCTGGTCGGCAACCCCTCGGGCCAGCACCGCTGGGCCCGGACGGCTCGTCGTCGTCTCGACGACGCCCGCGACCAGGTGGCCGGGTCGCTGGGCGTGGCCCCCGCCTCGGTGACGTTCACGTCCGGGGGGACCGAATCGGACAACCTCGCGGTGGCGGGCGTCGTGGGTGCCGTCGGCGGCATCCCGGTGTGCTCGGCGGTCGAGCACCACGCGGTGCTGGAGGCGGTCAGGCGACGAGGAGGCCGAGCGGTCGCGGTCGACAGCACGGGCTCGCTCGATCTCGAGGCGCTCGAAGCGGCGCTGGTCGAGGCCGGCGACGTCGCCGTGGTGTCGGTGATGACGGCGAACAACGAGACCGGTCGCCTCCAGGAGATCGACGCGGTGGCCGAGGTGGTCCGGCGCGCAGCGCCGTCGGCGCTGGTGCACACCGATGCCGTGCAGGCGGCGTGCTGGGTCGATCTGGCCGAGGCCACGGCCGGCGCCGACCTGGTCACCTTGTCGGCCCACAAGTTCGGAGGCCCCAAGGGCGTCGGCGTGCTCGTCGTCCGCGGCGACGTCGCGATCGAACCGCTGGTCGTCGGCGGAGGCCAGGAGCGGGGCCGCCGGAGCGGCACCCAGGACGTGGCCGGCATCGCAGCGACGGGTGTGGCGCTCGCCGAGGCGACCCGCGACCGCGTCGCGTCGGCGGCGCGCGTCTCGGCCCTCGCCGATCGCCTCCTCGACGGGTTGGTCCGGTCGACCGTGGGCGTGCACCCCACCCTGGCCGGTGTGCCGCGCGGTGGACGGCTCCCCGGCATCTGCCACGTGTGCGTCGACGGCATCGAGACCGAGGCGCTCGTCGTCGCCGCCGAGCAGCGGGACGTGATGCTGTCGGCCGCGGCGTCGTGCGCCAGCGGCGCGGCCGAGCCGTCGCACGTGCTGGCGTCGATGGGCCTGCCTGCTGATCGGGCCGCGGGCTCGGTGCGGCTGTCGCTGGGGTGGTGCTCGACCGACCGCGACGTCGAACGCGCGCTGGTCGCTCTGCCGGCCGCGATCAGCCAGCTCCGGACGGGCTCGGCCACCGGAGCGGGTCGCGACCCGTTCGGCGGCGCCACGCGCTGAGCAGCCCTGCTGCGGTCGCAGCCAGGCCGACCGCCAGCATCGGGTGGGCGATGGCGGCGAAGCGGGGGTTGCCGTAGCTGATGACTGCGGTGGCCGACACCAGCAGGGGTGGGACCAGGAGGGGGAAGGTCGTGCGCGGCCGGTGGCGCACGGTGCGCACCAGGCCCCAGGCGCCGCCGAGGAGGATCACCGGGTTCACCAGCCACGCGAGCTGCTGCCACCGCCGGCTGCGGGCTTCCTCGACCTCACGGGGGATCTGGTCGCGCGGGTCCCACAGGCTCCAGACCCTGGCCACCCGGGCCGGGACCACGAGCGGCAGGCGATCGAGGTTGGCCTCGACGTGCCGCCGGGCCGCGGCCTCGAGGTGATCGGCCTCGACCGCCTCCGGCTCGCCCGGGAGCTGCGCTGCCGCGACGCACGAGAACTCCCAGCTGCCGAGGCTCTCGCCCTCGTAGGTCGGGTCGCAGTTGGAGCCGGCCAGGACGCTCGCCGGAGACAGCGTCGAGATGGTGGCCGATCCGACCTCCCGCTCGTTGCGCAGCACCCAGGGCAGCACGACCGCCGTGGCTGCCACCAGGGCCAGCGCGGTCGCCGTCGCCCGTCGGGCCGCAGCCGGCGACCGGGCCACGAGCCCGACCGGCAGCACCAGCAGCGGGAGCAACCCCAGGAGGTCCTGGCGGGTCAGGGCGGCGGCGCCGGCCACGGCACCGAGAGCGATCCCTCGCCACGGGGTGAGGCCCAGGGACAGCGCCCGGCACGAGAGCAGCACGACAGCGGTGCACAGCGGCACGCTCAGCGTCTCGCTCATGCCCGACCCGTCGACCGCCACCAGCGCGGGGTCGAGCGCCACGACCGCGGCCGCGAGGAGCGCCGGACGGGAGCCGATGGTCCGCCGGGCCACCAGCGCGGTGAGCACGATGGTGGCGGCGGCGGTGACCAGCCCCGAGAGGCGCACGCTGTCGGGGCCGGCACCGAAGGCGGTCTGCCAGAGGGCCTGGTACACGGGATAGGCCGGTGGGAAGCCGGCCGTCGGCACAAGCTCACCGGTGAAGAGCGTGGTGGGCACGACGTAGCCGGTGCCCTCGCGCAGCGAGCCTCCCTGGAGCGAGTACCACACCGCGTCCAGCCCCGGCGGGACGTCGGCCAGCACCACCAGCACGTGGGCGAGCCGCACCCCGAGCCCCACCGCCACCACCGCGGCCAGGGCCGCCCACCATCGGTTGCGATGCCCCGTGTGGAGCGCGGCCCTGCGGGGCGGCACCGCTGCGTCGGCGTCGGCGTCGGGCACGGCCACAGGATGGCCCAGCGGCCGCCGGGCGACGAGCACCTCGATCGGCGTGTGGCGCCCGGAGACGGGGCGCGTAGCCTCGGCCCGGTGCGCGTGATGGTCGCCATGTCGGGAGGGGTCGACTCATCGGTCGCGGCCGCGCGCCTGGCCGAGCAGGGCCACGACGTCGTGGGTGTCACCCTCCGCCTCTGGGGCGGCGAGTCGGACTCCGGCTGCTGCTCGGTGAGCGACGTCGACGACGCCCGGCGAGTGGCCGCGTCGCTGGGCATCGACCACCACGTCTTCAACTTCGCCGACGACTTCGCTCGTCACGTCGTCGAGCCCTACGTCGCCAGCCACGCCTCGGGTCGCACCCCGAACCCCTGCATCGAGTGCAACCGCCACCTCAAGTTCGCCGCCGTCCTCGAGCGAGCGTCGCTGCTCGGCTTCGACGCGGTGGCCACCGGTCACCACGCCCGGGTGGCACCGGGGCCCGGTGGCCGGCGGCGGATCGCACGCGGGGCCGACGTCGCCAAGGACCAGAGCTACGTGCTCCACGTCCTCGGCCAGCAGGAGCTGGCCCGCACGCTCCTGCCGCTCGGCACCCTCACCAAGCCCGAGGTGCGACGTCGGGCGGCGGCGCTCGGGCTCCGGACCGCCACCAAGCCCGACAGCCAGGACGTGTGCTTCATCACGCGCACCTCGGGCCGGCGCGCCTTCCTCGGCGAGCGCATCGAGCTCACGCCGGGCCGCGTCGTCGACGTCGACGGGGCCACCCTGGGCGAGGTGGCGGCCGTGGAGCTCGTCACGGTCGGCCAGCGCCGCGGCCTCGGCCTCGCCGGTGGCTCGGCTCCGCGCTACGTGCTCGACGTGGACCTCCCCACGGCCACCGTCACCGTCGGCGAGCAGGGCGACCTGCTCGTCGCGCAGCAGCGGGTGGCGGAGCTCCGCTGGAGCGACGGCGTGGTGGGCGGTGCGCTGCTGGCGCAGTGCAGCGCCCACGGTGCCCCCCGCCCCGTGACGGTCGAGGAGGATGGGGAGGGCGGTGCGCTCCTGCGGTGGGCGCGACCCGAGCGCCGCGTCGCGCCGGGCCAGAGCGTCGTGCTCTACGAGGGCGACGAGGTGGTGGCCGGCGCCCGGGCCTGCTGAGCGGGTCAGCCGACGGGAAGGCGGTGGGCGCGCGCCGCGTCGAGGAGGGTCGCGGGCCGAGCCGGCGTGAACAGCACGCGGTGCACGGCCCGGGTCGCCGCCTCGCCGCGCCCGTGGTGCACCAGCAGCTCCACGGGCTCGAGCAGCACCAGCTCGAGCGCGAGCCCGCTCGCCCCGCCGGTGAGGTCCTCGGTGACCAGCTCGTCGGTGATGCCGGCGGTGGCGGGGCCGAGGTGGCGCACGGTCTGGCGCAGGAACAGCTGAGGCTCGGGCATGGTGAGGGGATCGTGCAGGACCAGCCCCGTCGGGACGAGGACCACCCACCGGCGCGACAGCTGGTGGATCGAGCGCCCGCCCAGCACGGCGAGGGCGGCGGCGACGGCGAGGACGATGGCACCGAGCGCCCAGTGCCGGGTGGCGAGCAGCAGCGGCGCGCCCACGACGGCGGCGGCCAGCACCGTCCAGGTGGCCACGGCCACCACCGCCACCACCGAGGGGACCCGGAGCGAGAGGCGGCGCTCGGGCCCGTAGGAGGACCCGTCGACGAGCGAGTCGGCGACCCAGGGCGCCAGGGCGAGGGCGGTGGCCAGCGCGCCGAGTGCGCCGGCGATCACGCCGAGCGGGCGCACGTCGCCGTGGGCGGCGGCGGCCAGCACCCCGATCGCCACGGCGGGGACGACGGTGCGCACCACCGTGAGGCTCGTCGTCCGCGGCACCAGCAGGGCCACCACGACCGCGGCCCAGCCGCCGTAGCCGAGCACGGCGACGGTGGCCCGGACCTCGGGGGCCCGCCCGGCGAGCGCGTCGTCGGCCAGCGGGACGGCCGTCAGCGCCAGCAGCAGCCAGGTGGCGCGCAGGGGCCAGAGGCCGGAGCGGGCGAAGGCGTCCATCGGCCGAGATTTGCCGACGCGCCGCCGCGATCGCTATTCCAAGGGGCGGGAACGATCCCATCGGGGGCCGGTCCACGGGGGTGCTGACGTGACGCAGGCGAGCGGGAGCGATCAGGGAGTGGGGCTCGACGCCCTGCCCCTCGGCGCCCCGACCTCCGTCGGCAGCCTGCCCCACCGCGACCGGGCGGAGGCGATCGCCTTCGTGCTCGACCGCACGCCAGAGCTGCCGGCGGCGCCCACCGTGCCCCGCCTCGACCCGCTCGAGATGATGGTCCCCCAGGGGCTCTGGGGGGTGGCCGGCGTCGAGGTCGGCCCCGACGGGTCGTGCTCGGTGCCCGACCCCGGCGCGCTCGATCCGAGCGCACCCCTCGGCGACGAGTCGCTGAGCGGTGCGCCCTTCGCCACGTGGCGGGCGTTCCTCGCGGCGGTCGCCGGTCGCACCGAGCCGGTCAAGCTGCAGCTCACCGGTCCGGTCACGCTCGGGATGGTGCTGGTCGACGCCGGGGCCCCCGCCGACGTCGCCTTCGAGGTGACGGCGCGTGCGGTGGCCGCCCGCGCCCGGCACCTGCTCGCCCTCGCCGAGCGGCTGGCGCCGGCGACGCCGCTGCTCGTCGTGCTCGACGAGCCGGGGTTGGTGGGCGGCCTGCGCCCCGACCTCCCGCTGCCCGGCGACCGGGTCGTCGATGTGCTCTCGGGAGCGCTCGCCGCCCTCGAGCACGGTGCCACCACCGGCGTCCACATCTGCGGTCCCGCGGATTGGCGGCTCGTGCTCCAGGCCGGCCCAGGCGTCCTGTCGGTCCCGGTGGGTGCCGACGTCACCGGCTCGGCCGGCGCCATCGGATCGTTCCTCGAGCGGGGCGGGCGCATCGCCTGGGGGGCGGTGCCCACCGACGGGCCCGTCGGCGAGCAGCCGGCGCGCTTCTGGCGCCAGCTGTCGGCCCAGTGGTGCGAGCTCGTGCAGAACGGATGCGACCCGGTGCTGCTGCGGCGCCAGGCGCTCGTCACCCCGGTCTGCGGGCTGGCGCTCCACGACGAGGCGCAAGCTGACCACGTGTTCTCGCTCTGCCGTTCGCTGGCCGAGCGGATCCACGACCAGGTGACCGGCATCCGGCTGTCGGTGGGGGCCTGAGCACCGGCGGCGGCCGGAGCGCGATCAGATCTTCTTCAAGGCGCCCATGAGGCGCTTGAGCGTGGACACGCGGGCCTCGCCGTCCACGTCCTGGGCCTTGAAGGCCACGTCGAGCGCCTGGGTGTCGCCCCGGCGCTTCTTCTTGCCGGCGTTGGCCCCGCCCATCTCGGGATCGTCGATGAACTGGGCGTAGAGGTCGGCGAGCCAGGCAGCGTTCGGGTCGGCGGGGCGGGGTTCGTCGAGCGAGGTGGGCTCGAGGTCCTCGTGGTGGAGCGCGTTCCCGTCGGCGACGCGCCGCTTCTCGTCCCAGGTGCCCTCGTCGACGGGGAGCGCGTGGTCGACCTCGTCGAGCGGGGCGACCGCAGCGTCGGCGGCGGGCTCCTCGGTGGCCAGGGCGTCGGCGATGGTGTCGCCGATGTGGGTGGTCAGCGGGTCCTCGGCGCCCGGCGTGCGGTGCGGGAGGCCCATCGCCAGCACGGGGTCCTCGTCGAGCGGTTCGATCGGGGCCAGGTCGAGCGGCGAGGGGTCCTGGTGGCGCCGCAGCGGGACCACCTCGGCCTCGGCGTCGGTGGAGGTGACCTCCACCAGGCCGGCCTGCAGCAGGCGGTGCACGACCCGCGCGGTGGAGTAGGCGCCGCGACCGAGCTCGGTGGCCAGGTCGGTGATCGAGCGGGGCCCGGACAGGGCGGTGACCAGCTCCCAGTCCTCGCGCAGCAGCGTCACCTGGGCGGCGGTGCCGGGCAGGGTCCGGCGGGCCTCGACCCAGGCGTCGAGGCCGGGGATGGTGCCGCTCCACTCGTCGACCTCGCGGACGCGCTTGCGCACCTCGCCGACGATGGCGTCGACCGGGAAGGCGCGGAAGGGGCCCAGCCAGTGGACGGTGTCGGTCTCGAAGTCGAACTCGCCGGTCCCGTCGCGGAACAGCTCGATGAGCGGGTCGTAGACCACCGAGAGCACGACGGAGGCGAGCAGGTCGGGGGCGATCGAGCCGTTGCGGACCAGCAGCTCGCCCACCATCGGGCGCTCCCCGCTGGCGTCGATGGCCCGACCCCAGTCGTCGGCGGTGAGGCGGCCGGGGCGCACGAGCGCCGTGGCCAGGGCCTCGTCGGTGGTCTCGCTGCGGGCGAAGTACAGCTGGCCCCGGTGGAGGTACACGGTGCAGCCCGAGGGGCCGCCGAAGCGGGCGGCGCCGGTGCGGCCGTCGGCGGAGAGCACCTTGAGGATGCCGGCCGGCGAGAAGTCCTCGAGTGTGCCGTTGAGCGTCATTCGGATCCGGGTCCCTCGAACTGTGGTCTGGTACCGATGCCTGCTCCGTCGGCGCCAGCGGCGTCGAGTTGAGGCTTTCGGCCTACGTGCGGTGCCCCCCGACCTGCAGGTTCGGGGGCCATCGAGCATGTCACAGGGCGCCGATAGTGTGCCCGGCGATGACCGACGAGCCGCTCGCCGCCCGGGCCGAGGCGCTCCGCGCCGAGATCGCCGAGCACAACCGGCGCTACCACGGCGAGGATGCGCCCACCATCTCCGACGCCGAGTACGACGAGCTCGTGCGCGAGCTGCGCTCGCTCGAGGAGCAGTTCCCCGAGCTCGTGGTGGAGGGGACGCCCACCGCCCAGGTCGGCGCCGCCCCCTCGGCCACCTTCGCCCCGGTGGTGCACCGCGCCCCGATGATGTCGCTCGACAACGCGTTCGACGCCACCGAGCTCGAGGCCTGGGCCGAGCGGCTGGTGCGCCGCCTGGCCGAGGACGAGCCCGGTGAGGCGGCGCTGGCGTGCGAGCTCAAGATCGACGGGGTGGCCATCTCGCTGCGCTACGAGGCGGGTCGCCTGGTCCAGGCCGCGACGCGAGGCGACGGGCGCGTCGGCGAAGACGTCACCGCGAACGTGGCCACCATCGCGAGCATCCCCCACGAGCTTCCGTCGGGCGCGCCCGAGGTGCTCGAGGTCCGGGGCGAGATCTTCATGACCTCGGCCGCCTTCGCCCACCTCCAGGCCACCCAGCAGGAGGAGAACCGCGAGCGCATCGCGGCGGGCGTGAAGCCCCGGCCGGTCGCCGTGAACCCCCGCAACGCCGCCGCCGGCTCGCTGCGGCAGAAGGACGCCACCGTCACCGCCTCCCGCGAGCTGTCGATGTGGTGCTACCAGCTGGGCGAGGTGGAGGGTGGGCCGGCGTTCACCTCGCACCACCAGACCCTCCAGCAGCTCGGTTCCTGGGGCTTCCCGGTGAACCCCGAGGCGACGGTCGTGGCCTCCGTGGCCGAGGCGCTGGCCTTCTGCACGCGCTGGCAGCAGCACCGCCACGACCTCGACTACGAGATCGACGGCGCGGTCATCAAGGTCGACGACCTGGCGCGCCGCGAGCGCCTCGGCTCGACGGCGCGGGCGCCGCGCTGGGCCATCGCGTACAAGTTCCCGCCCGAGGAGCGGACCACCCCGCTGCGCGCCATCGAGGTCTCGGTGGGGCGCACCGGCCGGGTCACCCCCTACGCGGTGCTCGAGCCCGTCTTCGTCGGTGGGGTCACGGTCACCCACGCCACCCTCCACAACGAGGACCAGGTGGCGGCCAAGGACGTGCGCGTCGGCGACACCGTGGTGGTGCGCCGGGCGGGCGACGTGATCCCCGAGGTCGTCGGGCCGGTGCGAGACGGCGAGCACGACGCTCGCCCGGTGTGGCGCTTCCCCCGCACCTGCCCGTGCCCGCGGGGGTCCGAGCTGGTGCGGCCCGAGGGCGAGAGCGACACCCGCTGCGTCGATCCGGCCTGCCCGTTCCAGCGGGCGGGCGCCCTCGAGCACTTCGCCGGGCGTGGCTCGATGGACATCGAGGGCTTCGGAGCCCAGCGGATCCGTCTGTTCCTCGACCTCGGCGTGCTGGCCGACNNTACGAGATCGACTGGGAGCGCCTCGTCCGGCTCCGCGCCCTGGTGGGGACGTGGGCCTCCGAGGCCGTCGCCCACGCCCAGCAGCGCACCGGCGACGACCGCGCCCGCCTCGATGCCGTCGTCGAGGGGGACCTGACGGCCACCCAGCCGCCCGAGCCCAACGAGCTGGGCGAGGACCTCGTGGGCGAGCTGGTGGGCGACGCCGCCCTGTTCAAGTCCACGGCCGACGGGTTGCGGGGCCTCGGCGAGGAGGCGGTCGCCAACCTCCGCGCCGCGATCGAGGCATCGAGGGACAAGCCGCTCGCCAACCTCCTGGTGGGCCTCAACATCCGTCACCTCGGCCCGTCGGGCGCCCTCGCCCTGGCCGGCGCGCTCGGCAGCCTGGCCCGCATCCGCGAGGCGTCGGTCGACGCCATGGCCGCGGTGGAGGGCGTCGGCTCGGTGATCGCCGAGTCGGTCCGGCGCTGGTTCGACGACGACGACCACGCGGCGCTCGTCGACCGCCTCGTGGCCGCCGGCCTCAACACCGAGGGCCCCGAGGCGTCGGCCGAGGTCCAGACGCTGCTCGGACGGTCGATCGTCGTGTCGGGCACCCTCGACGCCTACGACCGCGACGGCGCCGAGCAGGCGATCGTCGCCCGGGGCGGGAAGTCGCCGGGCTCGGTGTCGAAGA
>JAGQSL010000153.1:9192-9319 GCA_020439525.1 Acidimicrobiales bacterium
CCAAGGCCGAGTCGCTCGGGGTCCCGATCCTCGACGAGGCCCAGTTCCTCGCCCTGCTCGAGACGGGAGAGCTTCCCGCCTGAGGGCGGGGCTCAGTCGACCCGGACGTTCCAGGTCACGGTGCGCG
>JAGQSL010000153.1:9493-9791 GCA_020439525.1 Acidimicrobiales bacterium
TGGTCCTCGGGGATGTCGATCCCGTTGATCTGGAGCCGGCCGTCGTAGCCGGGCTGGAGGTCGGCGCCGATGGCCGTCTGGCGCAGCGCCTGGGCGCCGTCACGGGGGAAGAGGGCGATGATCGCCTCGTCGAGGTGATCGTCGCCGCCCCCCGAGACGGTGAACCCCGCGCCCCAGGCGGCCAGGGCCAGCGTCGATCCCAGCACCACCGCGATCAGCGCGCGGCGCGCCCAGGTGGGCCAGCCCCCGGCGGCCGCGCTCGACGCCGGCGGGGCGTCCGCCGGGGGCGGATCGAGGG
>JAGQSL010000154.1 GCA_020439525.1 Acidimicrobiales bacterium
CCTGCTCGCCGTGCATGAACTGGCTCAGGCTCCAGTTCTGGAACTCCACGCCGAGCTGGAGCCACTGCTTCTCGTCCCACTTCTCGAAGGGGGTGCCGGCGAGGTCGATGGCCTCCATGCCCCCGTTGAGGGCCTGGTTGTCGCGAGCCACCTGCTCCTGGTCGACGACCGTGTCCCACGGGAGGTCGGTCTCGCCGTTCCACATCGAGACCTTGCTCTTCTCGTAGAGCTTCTCCAGCGCCGGCCGGCGACCCTTCTCGTAGTCCCACGTGAAGATGGCGTCCGCGTGGTCCTGGACGGTGCGGATGGCCTCGTCCACGTCGGCCGCGGAGATGGCGAGGATGGCCTCGAGGTCGTCGATCTCGGCCCGGCCGATGATCTCTTCGTTGGTGGACATGGCGTCTCCTGGGTGGGGGTGGGTCAGGTGGGCGAGGTGGTCATCGGCACGAAGGCCGGCAGCAAGAAGCGCTGCACCAGACCTCGGGCATCGTCGATGTCGGCGAGGTCGAGGTCGGCGCGGGGGTTGAAGATGAACGAGATGAAGGCCCGGGCGGTCCACTCGGCGGCCCAGCCGGCGCGATCGGCCGGGAGGAACCGCTCGAGGTGGGGGCCGAGGGCGATGGCGGTGTGGCCGTAGAGGCGGTCGACCTGGTGGAAGCCGAGGAACGGCAGCAGGAGGCCGGGCTCGTGGTCGAGCACGAACTGGGCCGCAGCGTGGTCGCGGAGCAGCCGGCTGGCCACGACGACCGCCATGGTCAGCGCCTCCTCCAGGTCGGCCGCCTCGTCGATGGCCTCGGCGATGGCGCCGACGTAGGCCACCAGCTCCCGCTCGCCCAGCGCGAGGAGCAGGTGCTGCTTGCCGCCGGGGAAGGCGCGGTAGAGCGTGGCGCGGCTGCAGCCCGCCTCCTTGGCGACGTCGCCCAGCGCCGTCTTGGCCACGCCCCAGCGGGCGATCAGGGCGAGGGTGGCGTCGAGGATCCGCTCGGCCGACTCCGTCGTGGCCGCGGGCAGGTCGGGATCGACCACGCGCAGCTCGACCGGACCGGGGACCATGGATGAGACACTAAGAACGGATGTGTCTCACCGTCAACGTGTTGCAGCGTGGCATGGGTCACTCGGCGGCGAGCGCCTCGGGGGCGAGGACCCCCACCAGCAGCTCGTGGCGCACCAGGCGGCGCACCTGCGCCGGGTCGGTGAGGTCCCAGCGTCCACCGGCGAGGATGAACGACAGCCCCATCCGCGCGAGCCACTCCCCCGCGTCCGCCGGATCGACGCCCGGGGCGAGCGGTGCCGCCCGCAGCTGCTCGGCGAGGTAGTCGCTCAGCACCTCCACCACCTGGGGCGCCGACTGGGTCAGCTGCGGGAGCAGCCGCTCGGGCTCGGTCTCGAGCACCTTCTGGAGCACGACGTGCTCGTCGACCGCCCGGTGAGCGTGCACCAGCGCCTGCTCCATCTTCGTGGCGAAGTCCGGCGCACCGTCCACGGCCACCGCCAGCTCGGCGAAGAACTGCCCCACCGCCCAGGTGATCGCCTCGGCGATCAGCTGCTCCTTGCCGTCGGGGAAGTGCCGGTAGACGGTCGCTCGGGCCAGGCCCGCCTCGCGGGCGGCGTCGTCGACCGTGGTCTTGGCGATGCCGTAGCGCCCCAGGCACGTCACCGTCGCCGCGAGCAGGCGGGTGCGGGCGTCGTCGCTCACGGCGCCGGGATCGGGTCGGGCTCGGGCGGACCGCTCACGGCGAGGTCGTCGCCCCGCTCGAGGTCGGCCGCCTTCTTGCGAAGGATGAGGGCGTAGACGACGACCGTGAGCGTCGAGAAGGTGAACCACTGGATGGCGTAGGAGAGGTGCGGCCCCTCCCCCAGCTCCGGCGGTTCCATCGGCACGGGGTCGTCGTCGCCCACCGCCGGCACCTGCTCCTGGAGCTGGAGGTAGAAGGGCAGGAGGTCACCGTCGACCTGCTGGTCGAGGCGGACCACGTCGAGGCGGGCGAGCACCTCGAGGGTTCCCTCGGCGGGGTCGGTGCGCCCGATGAGCCCCCTCGCCTCGGACCGCCGTACCAGCCCGCTGACGGTCACCTCGCCGGAGGGCGCCCGGTACTGGTCGGGCACCGAGTCGTAGCGGCCGCCGTTGGGGATCCACCCGCGGTTGACGGCCACGATCGTGCCGTCGTCGAGGCGGAGCGGCGTGAGAACCCACGAGCCGGGGTCGCCCCCGCGGCTGGGCTGGCCGGCGAGCACCTCGTCGTCGGCGAGGTAGGTGCCCGTCGCCGTGGCCCGGCGGAACTCGAAGCGGGCGGCGGCATCGGTGGAGGCGTAGCCCGCGTCGGCGCCGAGGTCGCGCACGTCGGCCGCGGGGCGCTCGGAGCGGGCGACGATCTCGGCGTTGCGATCGCGGCGCTGCTGGAGCCGGTCGAGCTGCCAGAAGCCGGCGGCGATCATGGCGACGAGCATGACCAGCACGAACAGGTGCGAGAGGATCCACCGGGGTCGGAGGGCGAACCGGTAGCGCGACATCGGGGCGAGGCTAGGACGCCCGAAGGCGGCTTCGGCCATCGGTGGCCCCTCGCCTACCATCGACCGATGCTGACGGCCGGGATCTCCGACTTCGTGCTGGGCGACCTCACCGACTGGGTGGTCGACGTCATCGAGGCGATCGGCTACCTCGGGGTGGCGCTGCTGGTGGCCATCGAGAGCGGGTTCCCACCGATCCCGTCCGAGGTGGTGCTGCCCGCCGCAGGCCTCGCCGCCGCCCGGGGCCAGGCCAACCTCGCCGGGATGATCGCCGCGGCGACGGTCGGCTCGCTCGTGGGGGCCTGGGCCCTCTACCTGATCGCGGCGGCCATCGGCGAGGCTCGCCTCCGTGCGCTCGTGGTGCTGCACGGCCGGTGGCTCGGCGTGAAGCCCGCCGACCTCGATCGGGCCAACGAGTGGTTCGACCGCCGCTCGAACGCCGCCGTGCTCATCTGCCGGTGCATCCCCCTCGTCCGCTCGCTGGTGAGCATCCCTGCCGGCTTCCGCCGCATGGACCCGATCCGCTTCACCATCTACACCGCCATCGGCAGCCTGGTGTGGAACGGCGTGCTCATCGGCGCCGGCTACCGGCTGGGCGAGAGCTGGGAGCAGGTGGCCGAGTGGGTCGGCAACGTGCAGTACGTGGTGGTCGCCGGCCTCGCCGCGTTCGCCGGATGGTGGCTGTGGACCCGGCTCCTCTCGCCGGCCGCACGAGCCGTACGAGCCGAGGAGCGCGCCGAGCTCGAGGCCGCCCACGATCCGGCCGTCGAGGTGCTGGCGGGCACCGACCACGATGAGGCGGAGCAGGAGATGGAGGCGGCCCTCCATCCCGAGCGCGACGACGACCTGGACCTCGACCTGACCTGAGCGGCCGGCCGTTCGGGCCGCTCAGCCCTGACGGTGCGGCGTTCGGTCCGGAGCGGGGGTGGCACCGGCCACGTCGTCGTTGTCGGCCGGCTCGGCGTTGCGGACCATCTCGCCGACGACGTTCGCTCCCTTGGAGGTGTCCTGGGCTGCCACCATCCAGCCGCTCGCCCGCTCCTCTCGGTCGACCACGTCGAGGCGCAGGAGCCCGTCGACGATCAGCGCCTCCTCGGCCTCGGGCGACCACCGATCGAGGCGGATCGTGATCCCGCGCTCAGCGGCCAGCGGCTCGCTCGTGCGCTTCACACCCATGGCCGGGCCGACGATCAGCAAGATCGCCCCACCGCAGGCAGCCCCGACGACCGCCGCGCCGAGCAGGCGGATCCACAGGTCGACGTCACCCATCGGGATGAACCCGAGCGGCAGGAACAGGATCGTGAAGATGGCGATCAGCGGCGGGCCGAGCAGGGCGGACGACCGCAGCGACTCCTTCGGATAGATGATCCCCACGTGGGGCGCCACGACCGCGTCGTTCGACTCCTGCTGCATCTCGGCGAGCAGCGAGTCGATCGGGTGGGCCTCGGGGCCGACCACCACGTCGTCGTCGTGGCCGGTCCGGGCGCGCAGCGCCGCCACCGCCGCGTCGGCCGCGGCCTGGTCCTCGTAGACGCCGATCAGCGACCGGCGCTCGACGGGGAGAAGGGTGTAGTCGTGCGACATCGGGGCTCCTCGGGGCAGGCGAACCTGCCGTCCACTTCCCGATCCGCCCTCGCCCCCAACCCCGCCGCCGCGCTCGCGGCGCCGGGCCGCGGGGCCGCAGGGCGGCCGCCGTGGCCGCCGTGGCCGCCGTGAGCACGTCCCGCGCCACCAGCGCGAAAACCGCTCACCCCCACCAACGCCCGACCCACCGAGCCAGCCCCGAGCCACGCCCGTGAGCACGTCCCGCGCCACCAGCGCGAAAACTGCTCACGCCCCCAACGCCCAACCCACCGAGCCAGCCCCGGGCGGCCACCGTGAGCACATCGCGCGCCCGCAGCGCGCAACGTGCGCACGGGGGCGTGGCGTACCGACCGCCTCAGGCCGTGGGGAGCTCGTAGCCCTCGAACCGCGACCGCAGGTCCTTCTTGGAGAACTTGCCGACGCTGGTCTTGGGGACCTCGTCGATGAAGACCACGTCGTCGGGGAGCCACCACTTGGCCACGCGGCCGTCGAGGAACTCGAGCAGCTCCTCCTTGGTGAGCTCCTCGCCCTCCTTCACCACCACGCAGGCGAGCGGGCGCTCCTGCCACTTCGGGTGGCTGACGCCGATCACGGCCGCCTCGGCCACCTTGGGGTTGGCCATGATCTCGTTCTCCAGCTCCACCGAGCTGATCCACTCGCCGCCGCTCTTCACCACGTCCTTGGTGCGGTCGACCAGGCGGATGTAGCCCTCGGCGTTCACGGTGGCCACGTCGCCGGTGCGGAGCCAGCCGTCGTCGGTGAAGCTCTCGGGCGAGCGGGGGTCGTCGTAGTACGTCTTGGCGATCCAGGGGCCGGCGGCCTGCAGCTCGCCGCGGCTCTCCCCGTCCCACGGCACCGCCTCGCCGGTCTCCTGCGAGAGCACCCGCAGCTCGACGCCGAACAGCGGCAGGCCCTGCATGGCGCGGATGTCGGCGAGCTCGTCCTCGGGGAGGTCGGCGACGGTGGACTTGATGGAGCCGACCGTGGCCACCGGGCTGGTCTCGGTCATGCCCCACGCCTGGAAGATGGGCAGGCCCACCTGCTCGCGGAACCCCTCCGACAACGACTTGGGCACCGCCGATCCACCGCACGGGATGATCCGCAGCGCCGAGGTGTCGCGGCCGGCCAGCTCGGGCAGCACGCCCATCCAGATGGTGGGCACGCCGGCGGCGACCGTCACCCGCTCGCTCTCGATCAGCTCGGCGAGCGCCTTGGGCGACAGGTCGGGCCCCGGCATGATCAGGTCGGCGCCGGTGGCCACGCCCGAGTGGGCGAGGCCCCACGCGTTGGCGTGGAACATCGGCACCACCGGCAGCACCTTGTCGGTCTCGCGGATGCCCACCCCGTCGGCGAACATCGTCGCCATCGTGTGGAGCATCGTCGAGCGGTGGCTGTACACCACGCCCTTCGGGTTGCCGGTGGTGCCGCTCGTGTAGCACATGCTCGCGGCGAGGCCCTCGTCCGCCACGTGGAACTCGACGGCGTCGGCGCCGGCCAAGAGCTCCTCGTAGTCGTGCAGCTCGATGCCGTCGGGAACACCGGCGGACGTGTCGAACGGGCCGCCGTCGTCGATGACCACGAGGTGGCGCACGGTGGTGAACGTGGGCAGGAGCGGCCACAGCAGCCCGGCCACCGTCTTGTCGACGAAGATCACCTCGTCGGCGGCGTGGTTGACGATGTAGGTGACCTGCTCGGGGAACAGGCGCAGGTTGAGCGTGTGGAGCACCCGGCCGGTGCACGGGGCGGCGAAGTAGAGCTCGAGGTGGCGGGCCGTGTTCCACGAGAACGTGGCGACGCGACCGTCGGCGGAGATGCCGAGGCGGTCGAGCACGCCGCCGAGGCGACGGGTGCGGTCGGCCCACTCGCCGTAGGTGAGCCGCTGGCGACCGGTCGGCAGCGCGGTGACGATCTCCTTGGTGGGGAACAGCCGCTCCACCCGGTGGAACATGTGCGGGATGGTCAGCGGATAGTCCTGCATCAAGCCCTGCATGGCGGCGGTTCCCCTTCGGTCGCGGGACGCCGGCGCCACGGTGCGCGCCGAACGGGTCCCCTCGGTCGGTCGACCGGAACCTAGCGAAGCGCCGAGCCGGGCGCGCACGGCCCCGACGCCGCCGGCGGGCCTGCCACACTTGTCCCCTTGGACCCCTCCCCCACGACCGACGGCGCCGCCGACGCGCCCGAGCGCCCGGGGCCGCCGAGCCCGGCGATCCGCAACGCGGTGATCGCCGTGCTCGTGGCGATGGTGATCGCCAACTACGTGGGCGGGGCGCTGTTCCCGTCGCTCGTCAACGACCATCCGCTCGTCCTCATCCTGCTCAACGCCTCGAACCGGCACCTGGCGCTGGCCTCGGGCAACCTCGACCCCCTCGGCTTCTACCTCGGCGGGTTCGCCCGGCTCCTCGCCCCCGACCTGTTCTTCTTCCTGCTCGGCCGCTGGTACGGCGACGCCGCCATCGTGTGGATGGAGCGCAAGGCCCCCACCTACGGCGAGCTCCTGCGGATGCTGGAGCGGTGGTTCCACAAGGCCCGCTTCCCCATCGTCGCCATCGCCCCCAACAACCCGGTCTGCCTGTTCGCCGGCGCCGCGGGGATGTCGGCCTCGGCCTTCTGGGCGGCCAACGTCCTCGGCACGATCGGGCGCCTGGTCCTCATCCGCACCTTCAGCACCGTGTTCGAGGACCTCCTCGGCACCGTGCGCGACTTCATCGGCGACTACCGCTGGCCGCTCACCGCCCTGTCGATCGTGCTGGTCGTGATCTCGATCGTCAGCGACCGGCGCGGCGGTCGCGACGGGATCGGCGACCTGGTCAACCTCGAGGAGGGCATGGCCGAGGCCGAGGCCGAGCTGGAGTCGGAGGCCACCATCGACGCCGTCGAGGCCTCCGAGGCCGAGTGACCGCCCTGCCGGCCGACCTCGGCCGAGCCCACCTTCCCCCGCCCCGACCGTGGATGCGCAACCTGGTGTTCGGGCTGATCGGCACCACCATCGTGCTCGGGTGGATCGGCGACGCCCTGTGGGCCTCGCTGGTGGATCGGCGCCCGCTGGCGCTCATCCTCCTCAACGCCAAGCCCCGCTACCTCGTGCTGACGGTCAACCAGCTCGACCCGTGGGTGTACTACCCCGTGGCCACGGTGCGGCTGCTCTGCACCAAGCCGCTCGTGTGGCTCGTCGGGGCGTGGTACGGGCCGCGCACCGTGCTGTGGGCCGAGCAGCGCTCCGAGCGCGGCGGGCGCCTGGTCCGCTTCCTCGAACGCCACTTCGGCCGCTTCGGCTGGGCGATCATCGCCGTCACGTCCAACAACGTCGTGTGCCTCCTGGCCGGCTCGGCGGGGTTCTCGCTCGCCTGGTTCCTGGTGCTCGCCGTCGTCGGCACCCTCGTGCGGCTGTGGCTCATCGCCGTCGTGGGCGACGTGTTCAGCGACGCCATCGACTCGGTCATCGGCTTCGTGGGCGACCATCGCATCGCCGTGGTCGCCCTCAGCGTCTCGGTCGTGGTGGTGGGCCTGCTCCTCGAGCGCCGCCACGGCACCTCCGAGCTCGACGAGCTGCTCGCGCTCGAGCACGAGGTCGAAGCGATCGAGCACGAGGGCTTGGCGCCACCGCGTCCCGCCGACGAAGGTTGAGCCCATCGTGGGGAGGTCCGGGGTGAGCGAGCGGTTCGACGCGGTGGTGGTGGGCGGCGGCACGGCGGGGCTCCAGGCCGCCCTCCAGCTGGCGCGCGCCGGCCGATCGGTCGCCCTGCTCGAGCGGCGGGCCGAGGGCACGAGCGGCGCCCGCTGGATCAACGGCGTCCTCGACTGGCAGTACGAGCGAGCCGGGCTGGCACCCGCCACCGCCCCCGAGCGGCGCCACGGCGCGGGCAGCGCGTGGATGGTGAGCCCGTCGGGCCGGCGCCGCTTCCGCATCGCCGACACGCCGGTGGTCGAGGCCGACATGCGTGAGCTGGGCACCCGGCTCGCCACCGAGGCGACCGCCGCCGGGGTCGACCTGCGCTGGGCCACGGACCGCCCGAGCCTCGAGCTCGACTGGGGCCGACCGGTCGCCCTCCGCGCCGAGGGCCCCGAGGGGCGGGCGGTGCACCTCGAGGCCGACCTCTTCGTCGACGCGTCCGGCCGGGCCGCGGTCCTGCGCCGGCAGGTCCCCGAGCTCGACCACCGCTGCCCGCCGGTGGCCCCCGACGACACCTGCTCGGCCGAGCAACTCGTCCACGAGGTGGACGACGCGGAGGGCGCCCGGGACTTCCTCGCCGAGCACGACGCCCAGCCCGGCGATGCCGTGGTCGCCGTCGGGGTGGAGGGTGGCTACTCCACGGTGAACATCCGGGTCGACGAGTCGCTCGAGGAGGTCTCGGTCCTGACCGGATCGATCCCCTCGCTCGGCCACGCCTCGGGCCCGGCCATGGGGCGGGCGGTGCGGGCTCGGCACCCGTGGATCGGCGCCACGACGTTCGGCGGCAGCGGCCTCATCCCCCTGCGCCGCACCTACGACCGCTTCACGGCGCCGGGCATCGCCCTCGTCGGCGACGCCGC